>NZ_JAHBDR010000053.1:0-78049 GCF_019956575.1 Pseudomonas sp. A-R-19 | reverse complement strand
GTGTGTCAGCCACATTGATGTTGACTGGCACACCATCGCCAGCAAGCCGGCTCCTACAAGGGGGGGTTATCTTCAGATGCAAAAAAGCCGCAACCCAAGGTTGCGGCTTTTTCATTTCAGCATGGATCAGTGGGCAAACAACGAGTTGCCTTTCTGCCCCGCCAGTTTTTCAGGCTTGATCAGGAACCGTGCCAGTGCCGGCAACAGCCACAGCGCACCGAACATGTTCCACAACAGCATGAAGGTCAGCATCAGACCCATGTCGGCCTGGAACTTGATGGCCGAGAAGATCCAGGTGCACACGCCGATGGCCAGGCACAGACCGGTGAACAGCACCGCCTTACCGGTGGACTTCAGCGTCTGGTAGTACGCCTCTTGCAGCGGCAGGCCAGCACGCAGGAAGCTTTCCAGACGGCTGTAGATGTAGATGCCGTAGTCCACGCCAATCCCCACCCCGAGCGCCACGACCGGCAGGGTCGCGACTTTCACACCGATGCCCATGAAGGCCATCAGGGCGTTGCCGAGCACCGAGGTCAGCACCAGTGGCAACACGATGCACAAGGTCGCCGCCCACGAACGGAAGGTGATCATGCACATGACCGCCACACAGATGTACACCAGGATCAGGATGGTCAGCTCGGACTTCTTGATCACTTCGTTGGTGGCCGCCTCGATCCCGGCGTTACCGGCAGCGAGGATGAACTCCAGGCCTTCCTTGTTGTTTTCCTTGGCGAACTCCTGCACTGCATGCACTGCGCGATCCAGGGTCTCGGCCTTGTGATCGTTGAGGAACACCAGCACCGGCGCCAGGGAACAGCTGTTGTTGTACAGGCCGTCAGCACGGGCGATGGAGTTGTTCAGCACATCAGGGTTACGCGACAGGGTTTCCCATTTCAGGTTGCCCTCGTTCATGCCCTTGATCATTTGCTTGGACACGGTCACCAGGGAAATCGCCGACTGCACGCCCTCGGTGTTCTGCATCTTCCACATCAACTCGTCGATCGGCGCCATGGCTTCGTAGCGCGAACAGCCTTCGGCCTTGGTCTTGACCATCACCACCAGCACATCGGAACTGGTCGAGTAGTTGTTGATGATGAAGTTGTTGTCCTTGTTGTAACGCGAGTCCGGACGCAGCTCCGGGGCACCCTGGTCGAGGTCGCCAATCTTCAGGTTCTGGCTGTACCACAGGCCGCCGCCAAAGGCGATCAGCGCCAGCAGAATGGAAACCGGGGCAACCTTGGCGCTGGCAAAATTTGCCAGCAGGCGCCAGAACGGATGTTCGCGCACCGCATCTTTCTTGCTGCGCTCGACCGCACGCTTGCTGATGCCGACATAGGAAATCGCCACCGGCAGCAGGATCAGGTTGGTGAACACGATCACCGCTACGCCGATGGACGCGCCGATGGCCAGTTCACGGATCACACCGATATCGATGATCAGCAGCGTGATGAAACCCACGGCATCGGCGAGGATCGCGATCATCCCCGGCAGGAACAGTTGACGGAAAGTGCGACGCGCTGCCGTCAGGGCGTTGTCCGCTTCGCTCGATTGCAGGGCGATCCCGTTGATCTTCTGCACGCCGTGGGAAATACCGATGGCGAAGATCAGGAACGGCACCAGCATCGAATAGGGATCGAGCCCGAAGCCGAAGAAGTGCATCAACCCCAGCTGCCAGACCACTGCCACCAACGTCGTGCTCAACACGGCGACGGTACTGCGCAGGCAGTTGGTGAACCATAGCAAGAGGATCAGGGTGATGACGAAGGCGATACCGAAGAACATCACCACCATCACCAGGCCGTCGATCAGGTCACCGACTTTCTTGGCGAATCCGACGATGTGGATCTTCACGTTCGGGTTCTGTGCTTCGAACTTGGTGCGGATCTTGTCTTCAAGCTCGTGGGAGAACTTGCGATAGTCCAGCGCCAGCAACTTGCCCTGGTCCTGCGGATCCGGGTAGGACTCCAGCAACGGAATGTCGACGATGCTCGACTTGAAGTCGTTGGACACCAGGCGCCCGACCTGACCGGACTTGAGCACGTTGTTGCGCAACAAATCGAGGCTGGCCTGGGAGCCGTTGTAGCTCTGCGGAATCACCTCACCGCCGGCGAAGCCCTCTTCCGTCACTTCGGTCCAGCGAACGCTCGGGCTCCACAGCGACTTGAGGCCGGAACGGTCGACACCGGAGATGTAGAAGACTTCGTCGTTGATCTGGCGCAGGGTCTCCATGTACTCCTTGGAGAAGATGTCGCCGTCGGTGGCTTCCACCGATATCCGCACGGTGTTGCCCAGGTTCGCCAGATCGTTGCGGTGCTCCATCATCTTCTGGATGAAGGGATGCTCCAGCGGGATCATTTTTTCGAAACTGGTGGACGGACGAATCAGCGTCGCCTGCCAGAACAGGAAAATACTGACCAGCAGGCAGATCGTGATCACTGCCGGGCGGTTGTTGAAGATCAGGCGCTCGAGGAACGTCGCCTTGTCCTGGTGATGAGTACTCAAGGAAGTCATAGCTCCGCCTTCTTATTATTAACCCGGCTCATTTGCCCGACTCGGTGCCGTTGGGCGAAGTGATGCGAACACCACCCTGCCCGGCCAGGACCAGATTGCCATTGCCTGCCGCGGCCACTGCCGAGACCGAAATACGGTCCGGACGGTTGACCACCTTGAAGGTTTCGCCATTGTCGCTGCTGCGGATCACCGAGCCGCCGTTGCCGACGATCACGATGGAACCGTCGTCGAGCAGCGTGCCGCCGGACAGCCCGAACTCCAGGTCGCCACGTTCAGCCTTGAGCTCGACTTGCTCCCAGGTGCTGCCGAAGTCGGTAGATCGATAGAGGTTGCCACGCAGGCCATAGGCCAACAGCGTATTGGCCTGCGCCGTGCCGATCACACCAAACAGCGAGCCTTCGTACGGACCTTCGAGTTTTTCCCAGGTCTGGCCCCAGTCGGCGGAACGGAACATGCTGCCCTGCTCGCCAACGATGAACAGCCCGGCGTCCTTGACCGCGGCAATCGCGTTCAGGTGGTACTGGTCTTCGTTGTCCAGGCGGTCGCTGGCGTCTTCCCAATGCTTGCCACCGTCGGTGGTTTCCATCAGCGAGCCGTAAGCACCCACGGCAAAGCCGCTGTCAACGTCCTTGAACCAGACATCGAGCAGTGGCGATTCGCGTTTCAGGTCTTCGAACTGTTTGGTCCAGGTGGTGCCACCGTCCTCGCTGGCGAGGATCTGTGCGTCATGACCGACCGCCCAGCCGTGCTTGTCGTCGACGAAAAACACCGACGTCAGCAGGGCCCGGGTCGGGACCTTGGCCTGGGTCCAGGTAGCGCCCTGGTCATCGGAATACAGGATGTGCCCTCGATCCCCGACCGCCACCAGGCGCTTGCCGGCGTGGACGACATCGAGCATCAGGCTTTTGGCAGCCTTGGCAGATTCAATGGAATAAACAACGTCGGATGCTGGCGCCGCCGCGGCCAGCGCAGGCGCCGACAGCATGGCAGAGCCCAACAGCGAGAGCGCTGTGGCCAGCAACGCGAATTTGCGTAATGCCGGCGGGCGGCAGATACCCACACCCATGACAGGCTCACTCATAGACCTTCCCCCATTATTATTGTTAGGTCGTTCAACCTTTCTGGGCGCCGCAAGGGTGCGTGTCTGGACCGGCTGTTTCAGAGCATAGTCCTGAAACCCGCAATCCAGAGCCCCTTCGGAAGCTGGCCTATCCTATCGGTGTTTTTTAATGTCTGACAATCGACGCCACGTTATGTTTTGTTAACCGAGGGGTGGATGCGTCCCGGGTGAATGGTTGGGTATTACAGAGGGTGATCGAGTTGTCCATGGACGGCCCATGCTCATGTTTGGCTTGTTCATGCAGCCAGGCGAATTGTAACCATGAGCGTTTTTTGTCAGAGCCCGACTTGCCGCCCTCCTATGGTGGTGCGCATCGATTACCCATGGACCACAAGAAATGATTCGATCCGCAAGCGGCGCAAGCTCCGTATCCACCACCCATCCCGCAAACGATAGCCCTCCAAAAAGCCACACACCCATTGCAAAAGCGTTGAAATCCGCTCGCCAGGGACAAGCGAATTTAGAGTCGCCCGAGCAATCGGCGAAACTGAAGCCGCAGGGGGGTGTCCGCAAGATGACAGTTGCCGCGATGAGGGAGCAAAAGCAGCAGCGCATCGCAGAGCTAAATCGTAATTACAAGAAGTTCGAGGCGGTGCAACTGATACAAACGCAAAAAAAGGTTGATAGCACGTACGCAGACATGCAGAACAAAAATAAGGACCCGTCATGCTCCGAAGAAGTACGGGCTAAGTGCAGGCAACGTTACTTCGCCGCACTGGCCACTCAAAACACAAGTCTTCTTACGCTGCTGCCCGAGACCATGGAATTGATTACCTTGGAGGGTGATTCTGGTGCTATTCGACGACAGTGCAACCTGCTGGTGACTCTCGTCAACAATGCTCGCGCGCAAATCGGCATAAGGAGCAAGGATGCCAACGCCGTTATAAGCAAGTGCCCCCCTTCCAGAACTAATGCGGAGCAGATCAGCATAGCCCTGCAAACCGAAGGGACTGTCGTACTCGATGATGTTTTGAAATTCATGGGCGAGAGTTCCAAAATCTACGAGACTATGATCAAACTCCATACTGATGTGGGGAGCTGGCTTGACCAACTTAAAAAGATGGCGCACCAGGGGGCCAATGACTTAAAAAAATTAACCAGCGACAGGCCCGATAATGCAGTGGCCGTGCTGGATTCCACGTTCAGGCAACTGGCCACTTTGCCACTCCTCAGTGCAAAGGAACCTTTCAGCGACACGTCGGAGGCACTGGGCAGCGCTATTAACTCTCTGCTGTTGGTGTCCGAGTCCCATATTGAGCTTCAAGCCTCAAAGCACTTTGAAAGCGGCGATCGTATCGCCGTGCTGGATAGCCTGGTCAAACACTACGGCAAAGCATTGCTCCAGTTCACCAGTATTGGCATCTTCCGCGCCGATGAATTGCACAAAGTTCCGTTCAACCGCCTGTGTGAAATCGTCGAGCAATTGCACGATGATGCCGAGCGCCGTCTGACTGATGAGCTGCAGAACCTAGCGGACTCTGAAAAGTCCTCCGCGAAATCGACAGTGGACCAACCTCCAACCAACCGCGCCTCTTCATCGCCCTCCCGCAAGCGAATCATCCACACTGACAAAGGCGCACTGATCGGTGACGTTCGGCCGCGAGTTGCCAATCAGGGCGGTGACATTGTCGACATCAAAAGCCCTGTAGACGACCGATCACTGGCCTCCTTTCACGAACACGAACGCAATGCCTGGGTAGAAATCGTTGAAACCAGAACACCCGCACCGAAAGCGCGAGTCACTCCCTACCTGCAACTCAAGGGCGACGCTCGAAAGGCATTGGCAAAAATCGCTGAACTGATGCAGAAATTCGAGGGCCACGCCAAAAGGACGAGCGAGCCAAAGGGAGTCGAAGAGTGCTTGCAGAACACGGCACAGGATCTGATCAACTATGCGGACCGCCTGGAAAACCATGCAAACGCACCGTCAAACTCGCAGACGGATGCCGACCTCGTCAAAGCCCTACACGTCGAGGCGCAAACAATCAGCGACAAGGCAACGCAGCTACGCATCCAAATATCCCTGGCCCAAGCCCCTACCAGCGAAGCCGTGGAGTATTTGTTGAGTAGCAAGGAAATTCAGCCGCAAAAATCCGGCGAACGCAAACAACTGAAAACCGGACGCCAAGACTTTTTGCAGGAATACGTCCTGTTGAACCGTAACAATCAGCCGGTGTGGTATGCACACTTTCATTACAAGGCATTAAATGATGCCAAGGCCGATTACACCGCCGCCAGCCTGAAAACCAAGGAGCAGCGCTTCGAAACCAATGCCACGGCACTGGCCAAGGCACAAAACCCTAACATGAAAGTCGACATCTATCGCGGCCACATCGACAAGGAACTGGCCACGAAGTTTTTCCTGCTGCCATAACCTGTTCGCCGCGCAGTGAGTGACACTGCGCGGCATCAGGATCAGGCCAGGCTTTTGCTGACCACTTCAAACACATCGCTAGACAGCTGCCCCGAAGCCCGAATCCGTTCCAACTCCCCCTTCATCAACGCCTGGCGGGCATCGTCATACTTGCGCCAGCGAGTCAGCGGCGCCAACTGGCGAGAGGCAATCTGCGGGTTGAAGCCGTTCAGCTCGATCACCAGATCAGCCAGGAAGCGATAACCGGAACCGTCAGCGGCGTGGAAGTTGATCAGGTTCTGCCCGGCGAACGCACCGACCAGTGCCCGCACCTTGTTCGGGTTCTTGATGTTGAACGCAGGGTGCTGCATCAACGCCTTGGTCCGTGCCAGGCCACCGGGCAACACGCTGCCGGCCTGGACGCTGAACCACTGATCCATGACCAGCGGGTTGTCCTTGAAGTGCTCGGCGAAGCTGGCCAGTGCCTTGGCCTTCTCGGCTTCGAACGGCGAATTGACCAACACGGCGAGCGCGGTCAGGCGCTCGGTCATGTTGTCGCACGCGTCGAACTGCTCCAGGGTTGCCGCCAGAACTTGCGGCTTGCCGCTGAGCATCAGGTACGACAGCGCGATGTTCTGCAAGGCACGACGGGCAAAGTGTTCGGCTTCGGCCACGTACGGCGTTTGCTTCGACAGCTCGCGATTGGCCTGATACCGCAGCCACAGGCCTTCGAACAACGCGTCAGCCAGTTGCTTGCGGGCAAACTCGCGGGCGGTGTGAATGGCGTCGACATCCGCCACTTCGCTGATCTCGGTCAGGTACGCCTCGCTTGGCAGCGAGAGCATTTCGGCGACCATGGCCTGGTCCAGCGACTCGTCCGACAGCACCGTGCGCAAGGCAGAAACCAGACGTTGATCGAGCACCAGTGCTTCGCCTTTCTGCTGCTGGCCGATCAACTCTTGCAGCACCTGCACCGACAGTTGCTGGCCGGCATCCCAGCGGTTGAAGCCGTCGCTGTCGTGCTGCATCAGGAACATCAACTGGTCGCGGTTGTACGGAAAGCTCAATTTCACCGGTGCCGAGAAGCCACGCAACAACGACGGCAGCGGCTGTTCGGCGATGTCGACGAAGGTGAAGGTCTGCTCGGCTTCGGTCACGGAAATGACCCGCGAGGTGCCTTGCGCCGAGGCTTCACCGGACAGACGCAGGGCAATCGCCGCCCCTTTGGAATCCAGCAGGCCCAATTCGACCGGGATCACGAACGGCAGTTTTTGCACCTTGTCCGGGGTTTCCGGGCAGCTCTGGCGGAAGGTCAGGCTGTAGGTATTCGCCGCTGAGTCGTACGACTCGCTCACCGCCAGGCGCGGTGTACCCGCCTGGCTGTACCAGCGTTTGAACTGGGTCAGGTCAACGCCATTGGCGTCTTCCATGGCCTTGATGAAGTCATCGCAGGTCACGGCCTGGCCGTCGTGGCGTGCGAAGTACAGGTCGCTGCCTTTGCGGAAGCCTTCGGCGCCAAGCAAGGTGTGGATCATGCCGACCACTTCCGAGCCCTTTTCGTACACCGTCAGGGTGTAGAAGTTGGAAATCTCGATGAAGCTGTCCGGGCGCACGGCGTGGGCCATGGGACCTGCGTCTTCGGCGAACTGGTGGGTACGCAGGTACGCCACGTCCTGGATGCGCTTGACCGTGGCCGAGTTCATGTCCGAAGAGAAGCCGGCATCGCGGAACACGGTGAAGCCTTCCTTGAGCGACAACTGGAACCAGTCGCGGCAGGTCACGCGGTTGCCCGACCAGTTGTGGAAGTACTCGTGGGCGACGATCGCCTCGACCCGCTGGTGCGCGGCGTCAGTGGCGGTTTCCGCCTTGGCCAGCACGGCGCTGGAGTTGAAGATGTTGAGGCCCTTGTTTTCCATGGCGCCCATGTTGAAGTCATTCACGGCGACGATCATGAAGATGTCCAGGTCGTACTCGCGACCGTAGACCTCTTCGTCCCAGCGCATGGACTTCTTCAGGCTGTTCATGGCGTGCTGGCACTTGTCGATGTTTTCCGGCTCGACGTAAATGCGCAACGCCACGTTGCGCTCGCTCATGGTGGTGAAGCTGTCTTCGACGGCCCACAGGTCACCGGCCACCAGCGCAAACAGGTACGCCGGTTTCTTGAACGGGTCTTCCCAGGTCGCCCAATGCCGGCCGTCTTCACCGGGACCGGAGGCAATCGGGTTGCCGTTGGACAGCAGCACCGGATAGCTGTGCTGCTCGGCGACGACCGTGGTGGTGAACGTGCTCATCACGTCCGGGCGGTCGAGGTAATAAGTGATCTTGCGGAAGCCTTCGGCTTCGCACTGGGTGCAGAACATCGTGCCGGACTTGTACAGGCCTTCCAGCGCGGTGTTGGTTTCCGGGTGGATCCTGACGCTGGTATCGACCGTGAAGGTGGTGCTGGTCGGGTGCAGGGTCAGGTGATTTTCGGTCAGTTGGTATTGCGCATCAGAAAGCGCCTGGTCGGCCAGGGTCACCGACAGCAGTTCCAGCTGCTGGCCGTCCAGCACCAGCGGCGGCAGGCCCGGGCCGCGCTCGGGGTTGCGGCGCATCACCAGTTGCGCATGGACCAGGCTGTGGTCCTCGTACAACTCGAAGGTCAGGTGTGTTTCGTCGATCAGGTACTCGGGCGCCTGATAGTCCTTGAGGTAAATCATCTTCGGTTGTTCGGTGCGCATGCTGGAGTCCTTACTGATGCACGGCGAGCTGGTAAGCCGTGTATTTACGAATGTTGATCACGCCGGTATCGAAGATCAGGTATTGGCCCTTGACCCCCATCAGCGTGCCTTCGGCAATCGGGTTCTTGTCCAGGTTGAAGCTGACGATCTTCGCCGGGTACTGCTCGACCGGGTAGCGGATTTCCAGCGGTTCGACATCGGTCACCGCCTGGATCGCCTGCAAGCCGAAGCGTTCCTGCAACCCTTGCAAGCCTTCGGCGCAGCGGTCGAACAATTGATCGCGGACCTCGGCCAGGTTCACGGCCACCGCATCGCCCTTGAGTAAAGCACGCCAGTTGGTCTTGTCGGCCACCTGGCTGCGAAACAGATCCTCGACGAAACCTGACTGTTGCCGGGTCGATACGCGCATGATCGGCAACGCCTGGCTCGCACCCTGGTCGAGCCAGCGGGTCGGCAACTGGGTGGCACGGGTAATCCCGACTTTCACCCCCGACGAATTGGCCAGGTACACCACGTGATCGGTCATGCAGAACTTCTCGCCCCACTCGGGCTCGCGGCAGGTGCCGGCGTCGAAGTGGCAGCGCTCCGGACTCATGATGCACACGTCGCACTGGGCCAGCTTGGTCATGCACGGGTAGCAGTAACCCTGGCTGAAACTGGTCTTGGTCTTGCGTCCGCAATGGATGCAGTGGATCGCACCCAGGTATTCGAGACGCACCGTGGTGCCGATCAACGGATTGACCGGGACCTCGGTTTCGCCCAGACGGAAAGCGTATTGCACGTTCGGCCCGTCAAGGCGCGCCGACATTTTGCTGATTGCACCGCGGCCAATCTCGATCAATGGATGGCATCCGACTTGAACAGGATATTAGGCACTTGAATCGACTTGGAGCTGCATTCCTGTGGGCCCATGTAGCCGGTACGCTGGTCCTCGGGCAGGTTCTGGATTTCCCAGGCGATCATCGCCTGCAGCGACAGTTCACGTTGTTCGGCGGTGAGTTTGCCACCGTCGGACCATTTGCCGATTTCCACGGCCAGTTTCAGGCTCTCGTAGATATCAGGAGTGATGTTCTGGATCATTTCGTTGAAAGAGGACATTGGGTCTCCGTCTCTTTATTGCATGTTCTTGAATTAGGCGGCCAGTTTACGGCGGTTATACAAACCACCCAACAAACCGGTGAAGCATCCGATGAGTAACCCGCTGACATGGGCCGCGTTGGCGATTTCGCCGAAGCCGATCATCGAGACCAGCCCGGACAGGCACAGCAGCAACCACACCAGCATCATCACCAGCACACCTCGCGGCAGGCGATAAGCCGGGTTCGGCGCCAGCAGCTGGAAGATCCAGCAATGCCCGAGCAGGCCGTACAGTACGCCGGACAAACCGCCGAACAAGGTCGGGCCGCTGAAATAGTACTGGGCGTAGTTGGACACCAGGCTGAACAGCAGGGTCAGGCCGATCAGGTTGATACTGCCCTGGCGCGACTCGATACGCCGCCCCAGCTCCCAGTACCACATGCCGTTCATCGCCAGGTGCAGGATGCCGAAGTGGATCAGCATCGGCGTAAACAGGCGCCACCACTGCCCCGCCGCCAGGCTGTCGGCCAACGGCGTGAAGTGGATGTATTCGCCAACCACGCGGAATTCGAGGAAGGTCAGCCAGCGCATCGTTTCAAGGTTGTCGCCCAGCAGCGTGATCGCCCCGACGATGATGCTCAGCAGCAATACCAGCGCAGTGGCCTTGGCGTATTTCAACTGCTCGACGAATCCCGGACGCTTGACGGTTTGCGCCAGCGGAATGTCCAGCTGCTGATCGGGGTCGCCCGCCGGAAAACGTTCGTACAGCGCACGCACGTCTTCGCTGATGTTCTGCGGCACCCACAGCACCTGCTCGCCAGCCTCTTCACTGACGCGATGGGGCACCTGCATGCGTTTGAGCAGCGTGACGAACCCGCTCAAGTCCACCGCCAATGGCAGACGTAATACCGCTACAGCACTCATTGCAGCACCTCCGGCCGCTCGACATCGACCCAGACGAATTTATTCGGGTCCAGGCGGGTTTCCTGGTCCAGTCGGTAGGCAACCAGTTTGCCGTACAGCACCGCGCTGTAATCCAGGCAGGCCAGGTTCGGCCGAATCGGTGCCGGCTTGCCGCTGCGCCAGTAATGGCCGACGAACAACAGCGGTTCGTCGATGCCATAGCGCAGCAAGCTGTTCTTTTCGGTGGACGACAGCGGCGTCAGGGCCACGGGTTCCGGCAGTGCATCGGGCTGGAACACGATGTCGCCGTAGGTTTTCGGATCGTCTTCCCAGAACTTGGTGCGGAAGAACGAACGCACCAGGCCATCGCCGCTGGTCATGGTCAGGCCGTGGGGCAAGCGCATGTCCGTGCCGCGCAGCAGCCGGTCGAACACGGTGCAGGCAAACGAACCCGATTCTGCCGACGCCTGAAGAAAAGGCTCGTCTATGCAACCGTTGGGGAACAACGCCCGCAGCGGCTCGATCAACCCGGCATCCCAACAGGCGTGGACCACGCGAAAACGCCCGGCATCGACGAACAACGGCAGCTCATAGAACCATTGCTGGAAGTCATGCCAGTCGCCCGGATGGTGTTCGAACTGGGTCAGGGTTTCGTGCAGCAGGCGGGCATGGCGCGGCGTGTGCTCGCGCACGAACTGCTTGCCGCTGCCGGGCAGCGCCGGCGTGCTCCAGCCCAGAGCATTGAACTCGTGATTGCCCATGATGCACAGCGCCTGACCGGCCTCGACCATGTCGTGGACAATATGCAGTGCCTCGCGAATCCGCGGGCCGCGGTCGATGATATCGCCGACGAACACCGCCATGCGCGAGGCATGTCGCCAGACGCCACCCTGTTTGTGATAACCAAGTCGGTCGAGCAAGTGCTCCAAGGTCAGAGCGCAACCATGCACGTCACCGATCAGGTCGTAGCTACGCGCGGGATCGAGCATCAGTCGCCTCCACCCCCCAACTTGCTGCCCCAGCCGAGCTTGGTCCGGCAGACTTCATAGTAGTTGTGGTCGAGCGGGTGAATCAGCCGCAACTTCTGGGCTTTCTTGCTCACGGTAATGGTGTCGCCGGGCGCGCAGGTAAAGTGGTTCTGCCCGTCACACGAGACTTGCGGGTAAATCTGCATATCCTTGGACACGACGATTTTCAGCTCACTGTTGCCATCGACCACAATCGGCCTGCCCGACAAGGTATGGGGGTACATCGGCACAATCACAATAGCGTCGAGCTTGGGATGCATGATCGGCCCGCCGGCAGACAGCGCATAGGCGGTGGAGCCGGTCGGCGTCGCGACGATCAGGCCGTCGGCCTTCTGGCTGCAGACGAACTGGCCGTCGATGTACAGCTCGAACTCGATCATTCGCGTGGATTTGCCGGGGTGCAGCACCACATCGTTCAAGGCATCGCCCTGGCCGATGGCCTCGCCATGGCGACGGACTTCGGCCTGCAAGAGGAAGCGGTTTTCCACCAGATAGTGGCCATCCAGCACTTCGGCGACCTTGGTTTCCAGCTCGTCGGGACGGATGTCGGTGAGGAAACCCAGGCTGCCACGGTTGATGCCGAGCACCGGAATGTTGTGCCTGGCCAGCGCCCGGGCGGCACCGAGCAGGCTGCCGTCACCACCGACGACGATGACCATGTCGCAGACTTCGCCGAGCATCTTGCGCGACGAGGTTTGCAGGCCGTGCCCTGGCAGCACTTCGGCGATGGTGTCTTCGAGGATCACGTGCAGGTGACGATCGAGCAGAAACCGTTTCAGTCGGCGGACGGTATCCAGCACCTGGGAACTGCCCAGGCGACCGATGATGCCGATATTGCGAAATTGCTCCATGGGGCTCCTGCGGGGATCTGTGTGGCAGCGAAAAACACGATTATGGGCGAAAGCCGCCCGTAGACAAAATCCTTTCAGCTTCAAGGGTGTGCCCGGGTTTCGGGCTATGCTCGCAAGATGATGCTATTTCCCGATTTGCTCCACCTGCCCCACCAGTTACGCCATCCCGAAGTGCGTGACCTGGCGTGGGTCATCCTCGCGCCGCCCATGCTGGAAGATACCCCGTGGCCGCAGCGCCACCCGCTGGCCGGCAGCGACTGGGTGCAGGAGCCGCAACGGCTGGAGCATTGGCTGCGCCAGCTGGACCGGGACAGCTATGGCTTGTTGCACTGGCTGGCCCAGGCCCGGACCCGGCGCCTGGGTTTGTACTACGAACGCCTCTGGCAATTCGCCGTACAGCATGCACCGGGCATTGAACTGATTGCCGCCAACATGCCGATTCGCCGCGAGGGCCACACCCTGGGTGAACTGGACATGCTGCTGCGCGACCGCGATGGCGTGCATCACCTGGAGCTGGCGATCAAGCTCTACCTCGGCCCGCAATCCGGCGACGGGCATGACACGGCCCAGTGGCTGGGTCCGGGATGCCACGACCGCCTCGACCGCAAACTGGCGCACCTGAGCCAGCATCAGCTGCCGATTTCTGCACGCCCCGAGAGCCGTGAAGTGCTGGCGGCGCTGGATATCCAGGTGTTCAGCGCGCATTTGTGGCTGGGCGGGTATTTGCTGTATCCGTGGCCCGGCCAGGCCGTCCCGCCGTCGGGAGCCCATCCGCAGCATTTGCGCGGGCGCTGGCTCCATCAAAAGGATTGGCCAGCGTTGGTTGCCCAGAGCGCGCCCGGTCGCTGGCAACCCTTGCCCCGCCATGCCTGGCTGGCGCCGGCGCACTATTCGGCGGAGCACACCTGGAACCCCGGACAGATGCTGGCATGGCTCAATGACCTGGACCCACTGGCGCCGGCACAACTGCTGGTACGCCTGACGGAAAACGCCAATGGCGACTGGGAAGAGGCCGAACGGCTGTTTCTGGTGGCCGATCTTTGGCCGAATGTGCCGGGACAGGGTTGAGCCTTGTATTGCCTGAACCGCCCCCTTCGCGGGCAAGCCCGCTCCCACAAAAGATCTCCGGTGTTCACTCGGACAATGTGGGAGCGGGCTTGCTCGCGAAGAAGCCACCACGGTCTATCCGGGGAACCCCGGCTGCACAAGGACTGCCCCGTTCACAACCGGATCACATGCCCCTCTACCGGCGCCACCTGCCCATGAAACAACCGGGAAATGACATCTTGCGCCGCCTCATACCCCTGGCTCTCCACCACTTCCAACAACGGCTTCTTCTCAGCCGTCACTTGCTGAAAAAACCGCAGCAACCCTTTGCCGATATGCTCGCTGACCCCTTCCGGCCCCCACTCGGCGTTACGCTTGCGGATCTGGATGGGCGCAAAGAAAAACACCGGTTGAGGCCCTTCAATGGCCGTCAGTTGCGCCTCGTTCGTGCTTTGCGCTGAACCGGCGAAGCAACTGTAGACCAGCTGTCGGGCAAAGTGCTGATGCACCTGATCCCGCAACTTGAGGTCACCAGAAAAATCCACATACAACGTAGGACGATCATTCCCAAGACTCGTCAGCTCCTCGTAGGACACCGCCCGTTCGTAACAACCGAGGGTTTCGACAAAGGCTTTGTTGGCGGCCGAGGTCAGGGCAATCCGTTCCAGTTGCGGATGACTCTCAAGGCAGACGGCCGTGCCGTAGGCGGTTTTACTCGACGCACTGGAAAACACCAACCGGGTTGCGCCAAAGAACTGATTGTCCTGGAGGAAATCCGCCAGCATCGACGAGGTCAGAAACAGCGGTTTGAGCAGAATCTGCAGGTTTTCGGTTTCAGGGCGGTAGTACGTATCCCAACTGCAGCGTGTGTACTGGTTGTACGCCGAGGTCAACCCCGACCGGTGCTCGGCCCCATCGTAAAAGCCACGTTCGGTGACCCGTTCCGGACGCATCCACAGGTGGCTGGCCAGCGGAAAGTAACCGTAGAAACGCTCACCCACCTCGATGCCTTCCACCTTTGATGCAATGACGTCGGCAAATCCCCAAGCTGGAACGTGGCCCCAATCCTCCAGCCCTGTAGGAAAGAAACCCCAGTAGTTCATCGAATCGCCATAAGCCGCGTAAGTAATGTTGTTGGTGGTCAATGCGCAACGGTCGATCTTCAAAATCACCTCGCCGGCAGCCGGGGCCAGGCTACGTAGCTCCTGCTCTATCCGGCTCTGGTCCAGGGCATTTTTACGGGTAATCAGGCGTGTTACCGTGGTGAAATCTTGCATGTTCGATCTCCTGCTGCGACTCAGTGGCGGGTCACTCAAGAGTAAGGACAGCCGATGAAGAGCGGGTTCGGAAACACCAAGGGCAGTTCGCCCGCCCTCAATTCCCGCGCCAAGCCGCTGAAACGGCCGAGTCAGGCCCGGGCGATTTTCACCGTCGAGGCGATTTACGAGGCTTTTGTTCGGATTTGGCTGCGTGACGGCTGGTCGCGACTGACTACCCGGGAAGTGGCACTGGAGGCCGGCGTGGCGATTGGCACGCTGTATGACTATTTCCCAAGCAAGGAAGCCCTGCTGTCGGGTTACATCCGGCATCGCCTGAATGTACTGCTGGCGCAAATGGATCAAGACGTCATCCAGGCAAACGACCTCGACTGGCCGACGCGCATCAAGCGCCTGGTGCGCCTGACCTGCGACCCCGACGATGCCCGACAACCCCTGTTCAACCATGCCGTGTCGCTCATCGAGCATCAGATCGCCGAGCCCAAGCATCATCGAAGGGTGTACGAGGAACTGTCGCAAAAATGGCGGGAAGCCTTGGCTGCGTGCGGCGATGTGCCGATGCAGCCATCCGCACCGACGATCGAAGCCTGGGTCATCATGGCCTGGGGCGGTCGCCGCTATTGCATTACGACACAACCGACGGCGGAGCAAACCGCCGCCTGGCTGTCGGAAATGGAAACGATGATTTGTAGCCGGTTATCCGGCACTTCGTAGAACGAAGCGCCGGATAACCAACTTCAAACTTTTTTGTGCTGCTCGACCCATTGCCCATAGGCATTGATGAAATTTTGCAGGAACGGCTTGACCGACTCGGACAATTTACCCGACTCGTCGAACGCCGATCCGGCGTTCCCCAGGTAGGCTTCCGGTTGCTGCATCAGTGGCACATTGAGAAACACCATGGACTGACGCAGGTTGTGGTTGGCACCAAACCCGCCGACGGCCCCCGGCGATACGCTGATAATGGCGCCCGGCTTACCATTCCACGCACTTTTGCCATACGGCCGCGAGCCGACGTCAATCGCATTTTTCAATGGCGCCGGCACCGAGCGGTTGTATTCCGGGGTTACGAACAGCACCGCGTCGGATGAGCTCACCTGTTGTCGGAAAGTGCTGTAGGCTGCCGGCGGTGAAGCACCATCGATGTCTTCGTTGTAGAGCGGAAGATCGCCAATCTCGACGATGTTGAGCTTGAGATTGGCTGGCGCCAGTTCTGCCAGGGCCCGTGCGACCTTGCGGTTGATCGATTCCTTTCTCAAGCTGCCGACCACGACGGCGACCGTATAGACGTTGCTCATGGGAATTTCTCGACTGTCCGATATGAAGAGCTTGTAGTTATAGATGACGATTCAAGCAGCGGGCGAGTGAAAACAGCGTCCCTGACTATTTTTTTCCTGTAGGAAAACTTACCCCACCCAAGCACGGTCTACAGAGCCGCAAATTGAGTGATTTATCTCCAGAGGTTCTAAGCAGATGGCAGCAGTACTCGTCGGTCAGTTCCATGCAAGAGACGCGGAAGGCCGTATTTATTCGGTGCACGAGTTCCAGGAATCCACCCCGGCGGTAGACGGCTCAGGCCCTGTCACCACCTACAAGCTGGCCATTGGCGACCGTGTCAACAAGCTCGACGACAATGAATTTCAGTTGGTGCAAACCGGCGTTACCCTTACCCGCGAACCGCAAACCGCCAGCGTTTCATAACCGGTCGTTATGAGCAGAAGTCATATGCGCGGACTTGGGGTAGGATTCAACCACTGACTCCTCCTCCTGCTGAACATGGACTTCACGCATGCGCTTACGCCATATCGAAGTGATCCAGGCGCTCCTGCAGACCGGTCACCTGGGTACCGCCGCCGAATGGCTGCAGTTGCCAGTGACCGAAGTCGAGCACTTGCTGCGCGACGCCGAGGATCAGTTGGGTTTCATGTTGTTCGCCAGCGTGCGCGGACGATTGCAGGCCACCCGCGAAGCGCGGGAACTGCAGGTGGAAATTATCCGGGTCTACGATGCGCTCGAACCGGTACAGCGCCTGGCCAACAGCCTGAGGCAATACCTGGCGCCGCCGCTGCGCATCATCTGCACCCCGCCGCTGGCCAACCAATTATTGCCGCACAGCATCGCGGCCCTGCGCCGACGCCTGCCCGACGCGCCTTGCACACTGCTGAGCGAGCCGACCCGCGACATCGTCAGAAGCCTGCTGCTGCGTGAAAGCGACCTGGGGCTGAGCCTGCACGACCCCGATCACGCCGACATCGATTGCCAGGTGATTGCCCAGGGCAAACTCCAGTTACTCGCGCCCCATGGCTGGCTGCAACCCAAGCAAAAATACATTTCACTGCAGGATCTGGCCGGTCAATCGATGATCGGCCTGGAGGGGCACGACCCGCTGAGCCCGGCGCTGGAAAACAAACTGCACGGTTTGCGCCCTGCCCCGGTGATTCAGACCCGGGTGCAGACGCATCAGATGATGCGCAGCATGGTCGAGGCCGGCGAAGGCCTGGCCATCGTCGACCCCTTCACCGCCCTCGGCGCCAAAGCCTCGGGGCTGGACACCTGCCCGCTGGCGCCCGCCATGCCGATCAGTCTCTACGCCTTGTCCCTGAAAAACACCGAGCCCTCTCCGGCGGTTCAGGTATTGCTGGCCATCATCACGGAACAAGCCGCGGCGATGCTGACGAACTGAGCGGGTTTTCCAGCGGATTTTCGAACATTCGATACCAGAACAGCGCCACTTCGGCGGTGTTCGGATCAATGCCGCGATAGCGCAGGTGGTCGATCCCGCCAATCACATAACCGCAGCGTTCATAGAGACGACAGGCCCCCAGGTTGTTGTTCTGGGTTTCGAGCATGATGCCCGGGAGCTTTTTCTTGCGGCTCCAGAATTGCGCCACATCCAGCAGGGCCTTGGCCACACCGTGCCGTCGGGCTGGCGCATGCACCGCCAGTTCGTCGATATGGGCAAAACCATTCCAGTTGGTACTGACCACCAGGTGCCCCACGGGCTGGTCATCCAGATAGGCCATGAAAATCGCGCTGTCGACGGCGTCGCGAAAACTGCTGAACTCCTCGGGGTCGATGCCGTAGCACTTGCGATAAGGCGTGATCGGGGTGACCGGCCACTGTGCGACCGGCTTGCCGATTTCAGCTGCACCGTAGGCCGCGACTTCAAAACTGAAATCACTGCCCCAGATGTAGGCGGCAAAACCTTCATCGGCAACCCGTACCGACAACCCTGGGTAATTCGGATTTATAACCGGCTGCATACTGGGAAAGGTCCTCACTCCTTGATGCAATCGACGGTGTAGCACCGCCCACTGCCCTGATCTTCGTGTTGCAATCCGTGCACATCAGCAACGAACCCCGGGAAACTGCTATCGAACGTACGGGCAAACGCCAGGTAATCGATGATCGAGCGGGTCGACTCGGTAAAGCGCTCACCCGGCATGATCAACGGGATGCCCGGCGGGTACGGCACCAGCATCACCGCGGCGATCCGCCCGTCCAGCGCATCGATCGACACGGCTTCGACTTCACCTCGCACCAATTGATCATAGGCGTCCGCCGGTTTCATCGCGACTTCCGGCAACACGGTGTACATGCGCTTGAGGTGTTTGGCGGTGGCGTTGCTGCGATAACAGGCATGCAACTGATCGCACAGATCGCGCAGGCCCATGCCCTGATAGCGTGCGACATTTTCCTGCGCCACGCAGGGCAGGCAACTGGCCAGGCTGACGTTGGCGTCATAGCTGCGCTTGAACTCCAGCAATTCGGTGAGCAGCGTGCTCCATTTGCCCTTGGTGATACCCATGGAGAACAACACCAGGAACGAATACAGCCCGGTCTTCTCGACCACCAGGCCGCGCTCCCAAAGGAACTTGCTGACCACCGCTGCGGGAATCCCGCGCTCGCTGAGGGCGCCACCGGCCGAAAGCCCCGGCATCACCAGCGTGACCTTGATCGGGTCGAGCAGCACATAATCGTCGGTCACGCCGCCAAAGCCATGCCAGTCGGCATCGGGTTGCAGCAACCAGTCCTCGGTGACGACCCGCTCGATGCCTTGCGCCGTCGGCGGTTGCCAGATCGAAAACCACCAATCATCCGCGGCAATGTGCTGGCGCAAGTTGGCCAGCGCCCGACGAAAACTCAGGGCTTCGTCGAACATTTCCTGCAACAGTGAACGCCCGGCCGGCCCTTCCATCATCGCCGAAGCGACATCCAGCGAGGCGATGATGCCGTACTGCGGCGAGGTCGAGATGTGCATCATGAACGCTTCGTTGAAGCGATCCCGGTCCAGTTGCCGCGCACCACCATCGCGCACGTGAATCATCGATGCCTGGCTGAAGGCCGCCAGCAACTTGTGGGTCGAATGGGTAGTAAACACCAGCGGGCTGTCTTCATCACGGGACGTGCCCATGCCGTAGCGCCCGGAAAAGAACTCATGAAACGCCGCATAGGCGTACCAGGCCTCGTCGAAGTGCAGCACCTCAACGCTATTGCCCAGTTGCTGCCTGATCAGCTCGGCGTTGTAGCAGAGGCCGTCATAGGTCGAATTGGTCACTACGGCGAGCTTGACCTTCGGCGAGCGTCCCTTGGTCAGCGGACTGGCGTCGATCTTGGCCTGGATCGACTCGCGGCTGAACTCGCTCAGGGGGATTGGGCCGATGATCCCCAGTTCATTACGCTCCGGGCACAAGTACAGCGGGATGGCGCCGGTCATGATGATCGAGTGCAGCACCGATTTGTGGCAATTGCGATCCACCAGCACCAGGTCGTCGCGAGCGACCACCGAATGCCAGACAATCTTGTTGGCCGTAGACGTGCCATTGATCACGAAAAAGGTGTGATCGGCGCCGAAATTGCGCGCTGCGCGGGCCTCGGCCTCAGCCAGGGGGCCGGTGTGATCGAGCAACGAGCCGAGCTCCGGTACCGATACCGAAAGGTCCGAACGCAGGGTGTTTTCCCCGAAAAACTGGTGAAACGCCTGCCCGACCGGACTTTTGTGATACGCCACGCCACCGCCGTGACCGGGGGTGTGCCACGAGTAATTGGAGTCCGCCGTGTGTTGCACCAGGGCCTTGAAAAACGGCGGCAGCAGGCCATCAAGGTATTTGCGCGCGGCGCGGGCCACCTGCCGGGCAAGAAAGGGCACGGTGTCTTCAAACAGGTAAAGAATGCCGCGCAGCTGATTGAGCTCGGCCATGGCATCGGCGGGCGCGTTCTCCAGGGTCACTTTTTCGCCCAGGGCAAAGATCGGCAGATCCGGCGCACGCACCCGCGCCAGACCAATCAATTCGGCCATGTTTTGCAACAAATGGGAATGGGTGCTGGCGTCCTCGGACGCAATCAACATGCAAGACAGGCCATGGTAAGTCGAGGCCACCAATCGCCCCTCGGTGTAGTCCACCGCCGAAACGACGCTGAACCCTTCCTGCTCCAGCTCCCGGGCAATCCCCCGCACGCGGTCACCGGCAACGCTGTCGGCCTTGATGTCGCGATGGACAATCAGGACCGGGAATTTCAAATCTTTATACATGAGGCTCAGTGTCCTGAGGCGGCAGACCAGAGCCTGCCAATCACCTCAGGGTAGAGTGTTGCAGCGGATGTGGCGAGCGGGATGCACCAACTTGTGGCGACGGGGGAGTTTCCCTGTGGCGAGGGGCTTGTGTGGCGAGGGGGCTTGCTGTGGCGAGGGGGCTTGCCCCCGTTGGAGCGCGAAGCGGTCCCCGGCATTTCTTCAGACATACTTTGCATTCAGGTTTTACGACGGCTTCGCCGCCGAACGGGGGCAAGCCCCCTCGCCACAAAAAACCATTCACCAAAAGACTGGTGTCAGACCTGCGCCTCAGCCTCGGCCAACTGCACCCACAACGCCGGAGCACCCGCGGATTTGCCGATGATTTCCAGGCGCGCCGCGTGACGGGCCAGGTCGTCTTCGCTGGCGCGGATGATGCGCGTCGGCTGGCGGTCCGCCGGCAAGCGACGGATCTCGGTGGCCGAATTGTCCGCCCCTTCACCGGAGCCATTGCCATCGGAAGCGTTGCCGGCCAGGGAGAGGCTGGTCTGCCCGCCGGTCATGGTCAGGTAGACGTCGGCGAGAATCTCGGAGTCGAGCAAGGCGCCGTGCAGTTCACGGCCGGAGTTGTCGACACCATAGCGTTTGCACAAGGCGTCGAGGCTGTTGCGCTGCCCCGGGTGACGTTCCCGGGCCATCATCAGGGTATCGAGGATCGAGCAGTGCTGCGTGATGTCCGCGCGATCCTGCTGCCCCATCAGGGCGAATTCGTTGTTGATGAAGCCAACGTCGAACGCCGCGTTATGGATGATCAGCTGCGCGCCCTTGATGAACTCGAAGAACTCTTCGGCCACCTCGGCAAAACGCGGCTTGCCCACGAGGAATTCGTTGGTGATGCCGTGGACGCCGATGGCGCCCTCGTCACTTTCGCGATCGGGTTGCAGGTATACGTGAAAGTGCCGGCCCGTCAGGCGCCGGCCGATCAACTCGACACAACCGATTTCGATAATCCGGTGGCCGTCGGTCACCGGCATACCGGTGGTTTCGGTGTCGAGTACAACGGATCTGGTGGCCATCAGTGCTCAGCTCTCAATCGGTCAATCGTGCAAAAGCGGCGATGTTAACACGCTTGCCGGGGTCTTTCAGGTAGACCGAGTCGCCACCTTCGCGAGCAAGCCCGCTCCCACAGGGGATTGCGGTCAAATGTGGGAGCGGGCTTGCTCGCGAAGGCCAAGACTCGGTCCAGCGGTGAAACCCAAATCAGCCCTGCTTGTACCCGCGCACTTCATCGACACCACGGTTGGCCAACTGGTCGGCCCGTTCGTTGCCGTGATGGCCAATGTGCCCGCGCACCCATTTCCAGGTGACTTTGTGGCGGTTGACCTGCTCGTCAAGCAACTTCCACAGGTCAGCGTTTTTCACCGGTTCCTTCGCCGCGGTTTTCCACCCGCGCTTCTTCCAGTTGTCCATCCACTCGTTGATGCCTTTCATCACGTACTGGGAGTCGGTCACCAGCAGCACCTCGCAAGGACGCTTGAGCTCTTCCAGGCCACGGATCGCGCCCATCAGCTCCATGCGGTTGTTGGTGGTATTGGCTTCGCCGCCCCAGAGTTCCTTTTCGACGCCCTTGCACACCAGCAGTGCGCCCCAGCCGCCAGGGCCAGGATTGCCCTTGCAGGCGCCGTCGGTGAACAGTTCTACGCTATCGCTCATGCCAATCTATCCAGAAAATGCGCTGGCCCGCCGATCGCTGATCGACGACGCCCGAAGCCGGGACAAGCCCGGCCGCAAATGAAAAAGTGTGTACTACGGTTCGATGTTGCGACGGTTGACCTTGGCCATCGGCAAAGGAATCAACTTGCCCATCGGCTCGCGCCGCTCCTGACGGACCGGTCGCAGGCCCACCACGATCTTGCGCGCCACCAGTAAATAGAAGCCGCCGCCCGACAATTGCCAGTCACCGGCCTTGCGCTCCCACCCGGCCAGGCGGGCCTGCCACGCCGGTGACGCAAGCGGCGGACGATAGCACCCGAAGCGGCGTTTCTCCAGCGCGAAGCCCAGCAGGTTCAGCCAGTCCGCGACCCGGGACGGCGATATGCAGCGCGCCTTGCGCAGCGCATCCTGGGCAAACACATGCCGCAGGCCCCAACTGCTCCAGGGATTGATGCCGATGATCAGCAAATGCCCGCCGGGCCGCACGCTGCTGGCCGCTTCGCGAAGCAAACCGTGGGGCGACAGGCAGAAATCCAGGCCATGCTGCAGCACCACCACATCGGCGGCATGCTCGCTCAGCGGCCAGGCCTGTTCTTCACAAACGATCTCGACCCCCGGCAACGGCGCGCCCAGACGCACATTGCGCTGCACCTGCGGCGCTGACGGCGGAGTCTGGGCCGAGGGGCCGTAATGCACCAGATAGCCACCAAAGAACCGCCCGAGCTCGTCTTCGAGCATGCGCCGCTCTTCGTCCAGCAGAAATTGCCCAATCGGACCCGCCAGCCACTCGCGGGCCACGCTGATCAACGCCAGCCAGTCAGGATCAGCCTGTGCGAACGCTTTATCAGTCATTGCATTCTCCAACGCGCCAGGAAGTTCTAAGATGCGCCATTGTTTTCCGCTTGGCGAATCCGACGATGATACAGATCACTGCCCTGCCCGCCTTCACCGACAACTACATCTGGTTGTTACAAGACCACGCCAGCAAATGCTGCGCGGTGGTGGATCCGGGTGATGCCGCCCCGGTACAAGCCTGGCTCGCGGCCAATCCGGGCTGGGTACTGAGTGATATTTTGATCACTCACCACCATCATGACCACGTCGGCGGCGTCGAATGGCTGAAGAAAGCGACAAACGCGAAAGTCTATGGTCCGGCCAGCGAAAAGATCCCGGCGCGGGACGTCGCGCTCAAGGACAACGACAAGGTCAGGGTGCTCGGCTGGGACTTTGACATCTTCGCAGTCCCAGGCCACACCCTGGGGCATATCGCCTATTACCATCACGGCTTGCTGTTCTGCGGCGACACCTTGTTTGCGGCCGGCTGCGGGCGCTTGTTCGAAGGCACGCCACAGCAAATGTACCGCTCGCTGACTCGCCTCGCGGCATTGCCGGAAGACACGCTGGTCTACTGCACCCACGAATACACCCTGAGCAACCTGAAGTTCGCGGCAGCCGTCGAACCGAACAATCCGGACACCGCCGAACGCCTGGCCAAAGTCACCCGCCAACGGGAATCCGGGATCATGACGCTGCCGTCGACACTGGCGCTGGAAAAGCTCACAAACCCGTTTTTGCGCTCCGGTGAAACATCCGTTAAAGAAAAAGCGGACGAACGGACCGGCACCGATAACTTGGCGCCCGATATGGTTTTTGCTGCGCTTCGCGCTTGGAAAGACACGTTCTAAAGGGGTCTGCGAAGGCTGCAATAATTCTGAAAGGTTGACCGCACAGGGTGCGCTTTCTAGAATCGCCCGACATTTTTGCCCGGAACTTACTTCCAGCCAATGTCGTCACCTATTCGCAAAGCCATCAGTTCAGACGCATTGACCCGCTTGGCTCAAGCCATCGCGGTGGCTGTGTCCGCCACCCTGGCGGGCTGTTCCAGCCATGCGCCGCAGACCGATGCGGCGCATACGCCGAACATCGCCGCGCGCGCCAAGCAGAAGCCGATCTGGCTCAGCGAAAAACCCAGCCCGCAAATTCCGCAGGACGTCTGGGAGCGCATGCGCCAGGGCTTCCAGTTGCAGGACGGGCTGGGCGTCAACCCGCGCATCGAGCAACAGCGCCTGTGGTTCGCCAGCAACCCATCCTTCCTGGAAAACGCCGGCGAGCGCGGCAGCCTCTACATTCACTACATCGTCGAGCGCCTTGAAGAGCGCAACATGCCGCTGGAACTGGCCCTGCTGCCAGTGATTGAAAGTGCCTACAACCCGATGGCCTACTCCCGGGCCGACGCGGTGGGCCTTTGGCAATTCATCCCGTCCACCGGGCGTTACTTCAACCTGCGTCAAACCCGTTTTTATGATGGCCGTCGCGATATCACCGCGTCGACCACCGCCGCGCTGGATTACCTGACCCGCCTGCACGACATGTTCAACGGCGACTGGATGCTGGCCCTGGCGGCCTACAACGCCGGCGAAGGCACCGTCAGCCGGGCCATCGAGCGCAACGAGCGCCTCGGCCTGCCGACCGACTACTGGAACCTGCCGCTGCCCTCCGAAACCCAAGCCTACGTGCCGAAGCTGTTGGCACTGTCGCAAGTGGTGATGGCGCCGGAAGCCTACGGCGTGAACCTCAACCCGATCGCCAACGAACCCTACTTCCAGGTCGTCGAAATCAACCAGCGCATGGACCTGTCCAAGGTCGCTGAAGTGGCCAACATCGACGAAGACGAACTGTTCCAGCTCAACCCGGCCTTCAAGCAGCGCACGACCATCGACGGTCCGCAACACCTGCTGGTGCCGACTTCCAAGGCGCAACTGCTGACCAGCAGTCTGCAGACCATGCGTCCTGAAGAGCTGATCAGCAAGAAATCACTCAAGCCGGTCTTCGAAGGCGCCAGCGACACCCAGGTCGCCAGCGTCAAGCGTTCCTACCGGGTCAAACGGGGTGACAGCCTCGGCTCCATCGCCAAGGCCAACGACGTTGACGTGAAAGACCTGCAACGCTGGAACAAACTGTCCGGCAAGAACCTCAAGCCTGGCCAGACCCTGGTCATGCAGGACAACAGCAAGCGCAGTTCCGGACGCGTCAACACCGTGATCGCAGCGAACAGCAAGAAGCAGCAGCAGACCAAGTACAAGGTCCAGCAAGGCGACTCGCTGTACATCGTGGCCAAGCGCTTCAACGTCGAGATGCAGCACCTCAAGCGCTGGAACCCGCGTGTCGGTCAGGCGCTCAAGCCTGGCCAGATGCTCACGGTGGCCAATCCGCATTAAAAACAGCCCCTGACTTCAGGGGCTGTTTTTTGGCTCTTCACGGAATCCCGGGGAACTGTAGGAGGCGGCTTGCTGGCGATGGTCCTTAACGATAACGCGTGAAAACTGGATAAACGCACTGCACTTGAATCCATCGCCACGATGCGGCGACCCGACAAGCCCCCTCGCCACAATTTTAGCGCTCGACAAATCATCACCTAAGCAATTTACCGCGCATTAAGGCCCCGTCTTTTTCCTGTCCATACAAGCTGTTACTGTACGGTCCACAAAGCCCAAGCCGCCTGGATCGGATCCCCTATTTGAAGCGTCCCCTGCCCCTGCTCCTGATCAGCCTGGCCTTGAGCTCCACCGCAAGCGCGACGATCAGCGAAAGCCATGGTTATGCGCAGTTCGGCACGCTCAAGTACCCGGCCCGATTTACCCACTTCGACTGGGTCAACCCGCAAGCGCCCAAGGGCGGCACATTGCGGGTCATGGCGTTTGGCACCTTCGATACGCTCAATCCCTACACCTTCAAGGGCACCAGCCCGGTCACCACACCCAGTTTCCTGCAATACGGCATCAACGAGCTCAACGAGCCGCTGATGGTCGGCACCGGGCAGTACGCCCCCTCGGGTGATGAGCCCGCATCGAGTTATGGCCTGATCGCCCGGTCGGTCGAATACAGCGAGAACCGCAGCTGGGTGGTGTTCAACCTGCGTCCCGAGGCGCGCTTCCATGACGGCACGCCGATCACCGCCTACGACGTCGCGTTCTCCTACCGCACACTGCTCAAGGAGGGCCATCCGCTGTACCGCACCAGCCTTCAGGAAGTGTCGCGGGTGGACATCCTCAACCCGCTGCGAATCCGTTTCGTGCTCAAGCGCGCCGGCAATCCGCTGCTGATCCTGCGCCTGGGCGAAATGCCGGTGCTGGCGCAGCATTACTGGAAAGGTCGCGACTTCAAGGCCACCACCTTCGAACCGCCGCTGGGCAGCGGACCGTATCGCATCACCTCGGTCACGCCGGGGCGGCAGATCGTCTTCGAACGGGTCAAGGATTACTGGGGCAAGGACCTGGCGGTCAATCGCGGCAAGTACAACTTCGACCGCATGGAAGTCGAGTTCTACCGCGACAGCGACGTGGCGTTCGAGGCGTTCAAGGCCGGTGAGTTCGATATCTATATCGAGCATCAGGCGAAGAATTGGGACAGCGGCTACAACTTCCCCGCCATACGCCGCGGTGACGTGATCAAGGCGCAGATTCCCCATCAGATCCCGACCCAGACCCAGGGTCTGTTCATGAACAGCCGTCGCCCGGCATTCTCGGACGTCAGGGTCCGTGAAGCACTCGGGCTGATGTTCAATTTTGAATGGACCAACCGCACGCTGTTCGGCGGCGCCTACCAACGCGCCATGAGCTATTACCCCAACAGCGAGTTCTCGGCCGCTGGTTTACCGGTCGGGCACGAATGGCTGTTGCTCAAGCCCTATCGCGAACAGTTGCCGCCCAGGCTCTTTACCGAACCGTTCAGCCTGCCGCAGACCGACGGCCGTGGCATCCCCCGGGAGACCTTGCGCAAAGCCCTCGGCCTGCTCGCCGAAGCCGGCTGGAAGCTCAACGGCCAGCGTCTGCAAAACGCCGCCGGGCAACCGTTACGGCTGGAGTTGCTGCTGGTCAACCCGAACCTGGAACGCATCCTCCAGCCTTACGTCGAGACCCTCGCCAGCATCGGCATCGATGCGCGGCTGCGCACGGTCGATCGCGCCCAATACAAGCAACGCCTCGACCAGTTCGATTTCGACATGATTCTGATGACCCTCAACCAGACGCTCAGCCCGGGCCTGGAACAGTGGCAGTACTTTCACTCCAGCCAGGCCGGGGTCAAAGGCAGCAAGAACTACGCCGGCATCGCCAACCCGGTGGTCGACCATCTGCTCGAACAGTTACTGGCCGCCCAGACCCGCGATGAGCAAGTTGCCGCCGGCAAGGCCCTCGACCGCGTGCTGCTGTGGCAGCACTACATCGTGCCCAACTGGTACCTCAATAATCACCGCCTGGCGTACCGCAACCGGCTCGCCTTCGTCACCACGCCGCCCTACACCCTGGGCCTGAATGCGTGGTGGCTGAAATCTTCGGAGAAAGATCGATGAAACCCATCCGCACCCTGCTCCTGCAGGCCAGCGGCCTGTTGTTCGCCGGGCTGGCCTGCGCCGCCCCGCAACATGCCGTGACCCTGTACAACGAGCCGCCGAAATACCCGGCCGATTTCAAACACTTCGATTACGTCAATCCCGACGCGCCCAAGGGCGGAATCTTCCGCCAGGCCGGTTTCGGCGGCTTCGACAGCCTCAACCCGTTCATCAGCAAGGGTGTGCCGGCGGACGATATCGGCATGATCTACGACACCCTGGCCAAACAGGGCCTGGATGAACCGTTCACCGAGTACGGCCTGATCGCCCGCCTGATCGAAAAAGCCCCGGACAACGGCTGGGTACGCTTCTACCTGCGCCCGGAAGCACGCTTCCACGACGGTCACCCGATACGCGCCGAAGACGTCGTGTTCAGCTTCCAGATGCTGACCAAGGACGGCGCCCCGATGTACCGCGGCTACTACAGCGACGTGGAAGAAGTGGTCGCCGAAGACCCATTGACCGTGCTGTTCAAGTTCAAGCACACCAACAACCGCGAGCTGCCGCTGATTCTCGGCCAGCTGCCGGTGCTGCCCAAGCATTGGTGGGCCGACCGCGACTTCAACAAGGGCAACCTGGAGATCCCGCTGGGCAGCGGCCCCTACAAGGTCGGCGAAGTGAAGGCCGGGCGCTCGGTGCGCTATGAGCGGGTCAAGGACTACTGGGGCAAGGACCTGCCGGTCAATCGGGGTTTCTACAACTTCGACGTGATGACCACCGATTACTACCGCGACAACACCGTCGCCCTGGAAGCCCTCAAGGCCGGGCAGTTCGACTACTGGCTGGAAATGACCGCGAAGAACTGGGCGAACGCCTACAACATCCCGGCGGTCACCGAAGGTCGACTGGTCAAGGAACAGATTCCCAACGGCAATCCGACCGGCATGCAAGGCTTCGTGTTCAACCTGCGCCGCCCGGTGTTCCAGGACGTACGCGTGCGTCAGGCGCTGTCGCTGCTGCTGGACTTCGAATGGACCAACAAGCAACTGTTCAACGGCGCCTACGCGCGCACCCGCAGTTACTTCGAGAACTCGGAAATGGCCGCCACCGGCCTGCCCGATGCCGAACAAGTGGCGATCCTCGAGCCGTTCCGCAGCAAGCTGCCGCCGCAGGTGTTCAGCGAAGCCTTCCAGAACCCGGCCACCGACGGCAGCGGCATGATCCGCGCCCAGCAACGACAAGCCTATCAATTGTTGCAGGAGGCCGGCTGGCGCATCGTCGATGACAAAATGGTCGACGCCAAGGGCAAGCCGGTGGTCATCGAATTCCTGCTGGCCCAGACTGAGTTCGAACGGGTGCTGCTGCCGTTCAAGCGCAACCTGAGCGACCTGGGCATCGACCTGGTGATCCGCCGGGTCGACGTCTCGCAATACATCAACCGCGTGCGCTCCCGAGACTTCGACATGATCGTCGGCAGCTTCCCGCAGTCCAACTCGCCGGGTAACGAACAACGGGAATTCTGGATGTCGGCCGCCGCCGACAAACCCGGCAGCCGCAACTCCATGGGCCTGAAGGATCCGGTGGTCGACCAACTGGTCGAACAACTGATCAACGCCGATTCGCGCAAAAGCCTGGTGGCCCATGCCCGTGCGCTGGACCGCGTTCTGCAATGGGGCTATTACGTAATACCCAACTGGCACATCAAGACCTGGCGCGTGGCGTACTGGAACCACATCGGCCATCCAAAGGTCTCGCCCAAATACGACATCGGCACGGCCACCTGGTGGATCAAGCCCGATATCAAGCCGGCAATAGAAGTCGAAACTACACTGCAGGCCGATCCTGCAGGCACGGAGTAATCAGATGCTGGCGTACATTTTTCGGCGACTGTTGCTGATCATTCCGACCCTGTTTGGCATTTTGCTGATCAACTTCGTGATCATCCAGGCCGCCCCGGGCGGGCCGGTGGAGCAGATGATCGCCAAGCTCGAAGGCTTCGAAGGCGCCACCAGCCGCATCGCCGGCGGCGGCGCCGAGGTCTCGGTGGCAGGTTCGGCCTACCGCGGCGCCCAGGGCCTGGACCCGGCGCTGATCAAGGAAATCGAGCACATGTACGGCTTCGACAAGTCGGCGCCGGAACGCTTGTGGATCATGGTCAAGAACTATGCGTCGCTGGATTTCGGCGACAGCTTCTTCCGCGATGCCAAGGTCATCGACCTGATCAAGGAAAAGATGCCGGTGTCGATCTCGCTCGGGCTGTGGAGCACGCTGATCATGTACCTGGTGTCGATCCCCCTGGGGATCGCCAAGGCCACGCGGCACGGCAGCCACTTCGATGTCTGGACCAGTTCGGCGATCATCGTCGGCTATGCGATCCCGGCGTTCCTGTTCGCCATCCTGCTGATCGTGGTGTTCGCCGGCGGCAGTTACCTGCACTGGTTCCCGTTGCGCGGGCTGACCTCGAACAACTTCGATGAACTGAGCATGGGCGGCAAGATCCTCGACTACTTCTGGCACCTGGCGCTGCCGGTGACCGCACTGGTGATCGGCAACTTCGCGACCATGACCCTGCTGACCAAGAACAGCTTCCTCGACGAAATCAACAAGCAATACGTGATCACCGCCAGGGCCAAGGGCCTGACCAACCACCGCGTGCTGTATGGCCACGTGTTCCGCAATGCGATGCTGCTGGTGATCGCCGGTTTCCCCTCGGCCTTCATCGGCATCTTCTTCACCGGCTCGTTGCTGGTGGAGGTGATCTTTTCCCTCGACGGCCTTGGCCTGATGAGTTTCGAGGCGGCGATCAACCGCGATTACCCGGTGGTGTTCGGCACGCTGTTCATCTTCACCCTGCTCGGGCTGGTGGTGAAACTGATCGGCGACCTCACCTACACCTTTGTCGATCCGCGCATCGACTTCGAAAGCCGGGAGCATTGAGATGAACCTGTCCCCTCTCAATCGCCGCCGCTTCGAACTGTTCAAGGCCAACAAGCGTGGCTGGTGGTCGCTGTGGCTGTTCCTGATCCTGTTCGGCGCAAGCCTGGGCGCCGAGCTGATCGCCAACGACAAGCCGCTGGCGGTGCATTACGACAACAGCTGGTATTTCCCGGCGCTCAAGCGCTACCCGGAAACCACCTTCGGCGGCGAATTTCCGCTGGAAGCCAACTACAAGAGCCCCTACATCCGCGAACTGCTCAAGGCCAAGGACGCCTGGGTGCTGTGGGCGCCGATTCCCTACAGCTACCAGAGCATCAACTACGACCTGAAAGTCCCGGCCCCGGCCCCGCCCTCGACGGACAACCTGCTGGGCACCGACGATCAGGGCCGTGACGTGCTGGCCCGGGTGATCTACGGCTTCCGCATTTCAGTGCTGTTCGCCCTGACCCTGACCGTGCTGAGCTCGATCATCGGCGTGATCGCCGGAGCCTTGCAGGGCTTCTACGGCGGTTGGGTGGATCTGGCCGGGCAGCGCTTCCTGGAGATCTGGTCCGGTTTGCCGGTGCTGTATCTGCTGATCATCCTGGCCAGTTTCGTGCAGCCCAACTTCTGGTGGTTGCTGGGGATCATGCTGCTGTTCTCGTGGATGAGCCTGGTGGACGTGGTGCGCGCCGAATTCCTGCGCGGGCGCAACCTGGAATACGTGCGCGCCGCCCGCGCCCTGGGCATGCAGAACGGCGCGATCATGTTCCGCCACATCCTGCCCAACGCGATGGTCTCGACCATGACCTTCATGCCGTTCATCCTCACCGGCGCCATCGGCACCCTGACCGCCCTGGACTTCCTCGGTTTCGGGTTGCCTGCGGGCAGCCCGTCCCTGGGGGAACTGGTGGCCCAGGGCAAATCCAACCTGCAAGCGCCGTGGCTGGGCATCAGCGCCTTTGCCGTGCTGGCCTTGATGTTGAGTTTGCTGGTGTTCATCGGCGAGTCCGCTCGCGATGCCTTCGACCCGAGGAAGTGAAATGAATCAGGACAATCTGATCGAAGTGCGCGACCTGTCCGTCGAGTTCGTCGTCGGCAATCGCTGCCAGCGGGCAGTCGAAGGCGTCAGCTTCGACATCAAGCGCGGCGAAACCCTGGCCCTGGTCGGTGAAAGTGGCTCTGGCAAATCGGTGACCGCGCATTCGATCCTGCGCCTTTTGCCCTACCCGCTCGCCCGGCATCCGTCCGGGACCATTTTGTATTCCGGGCAGAACCTGCTGGACCTGAAAGAAAAAACCATCCGCCACATTCGCGGCAACCGCATCGCGATGATCTTCCAGGAGCCGATGACCTCGCTCAATCCCCTGCACTCGATCGAGAAGCAGATCAACGAGGTGCTGGGCATCCACAAGGGCCTGAGCGGCAAGGTCGCGACCAAGCGCACCCTGGAGCTGCTGGAGATGGTCGGCATCCCCGAGCCGCACAAGCGCCTCAAGGCCCTGCCCCACGAACTGTCCGGCGGCCAGCGCCAGCGGGTGATGATCGCCATGGCCCTGGCCAACGAACCGGAACTGCTGATCGCCGACGAACCGACCACCGCGCTGGACGTCACCGTGCAGCTGAAAATCCTCGAATTGCTCAAGGAACTGCAGGCTCGCCTGGGCATGGCGCTGCTGCTGATCAGCCACGATTTGAACCTTGTGCGAAGAATTGCGCATCGCGTATGTGTCATGCAGCGAGGTTGCATCGTCGAACAGGCATCGTGCGAAGAATTGTTCCGCGCGCCGCAGCATCCGTACACTAGGGAACTGCTGGCAGCGGAGCCCGGCGGCAAGCCTGCAAGCAACGTGATCGGCCCGCCGTTGCTGGCGGTCGAGGACCTGAAAGTCTGGTTTCCGATCAAGAAAGGCTTGCTCAAGCGCACGGTGGATTACGTCAAGGCGGTCGACGGCATCAATTTCAGCCTGCCCCAGGGCCAGACCCTGGGGATTGTGGGCGAAAGCGGTTCCGGCAAATCGACACTCGGCCTGGCGATTTTGCGGCTGATCGGTAGCAAAGGCACCATCCGCTTTGAAGGCCAGCAGTTAGACTGCCTGACGCAGCAACAAGTCAGGCCGCTGCGGCGGGAGATGCAAGTGGTGTTTCAGGACCCGTTCGGCAGCCTGAGCCCACGGATGTGCGTGAGCCAGATCGTTGGCGAAGGCCTGCGGATCCACAAGATGGGCACCGAGGCGGAACAGGAACAAGCGATCATTGCAGCACTCAAGGAGGTAGGCCTGGATCCGGAAACCCGGCACCGCTACCCCCACGAATTTTCCGGCGGGCAGCGGCAGAGAATCGCCATTGCCCGGGCATTGGTGTTAAAACCGGCGTTGATTTTGCTGGACGAGCCGACTTCGGCCCTCGACCGCACGGTACAACGCCAGGTAGTGGAGCTTTTGCGTTCGCTGCAAACCAAGTACAACCTGACGTATCTGTTTATCAGCCATGACCTGGCTGTGGTGAAAGCGCTGAGCCACCAGCTGATGGTGGTCAAGCATGGCCAAGTGGTCGAACAGGGAGACGCGCAAAGCATTTTTGCCGCCCCCCAACATCCGTATACACAGCAGTTGCTTGAAGCCGCTTTTCTGGCTCCAGCCACTGCGCAATAACCTGAAAGAGGAGCAACACATGGGTTTTCTCGCCGGTAAGCGCGTACTGATCGTCGGTGTCGCCAGCAAGCTGTCCATCGCATCCGGCATCGCTGCCGCCATGCATCGCGAGGGCGCTGAGCTTGCCTTCACTTATCAGAACGACAAACTGAAAGGTCGTGTCGAAGAGTTCGCACAAGGCTGGGGCTCGAGCCCTGAGCTGTGCTTCCCGTGCGACGTGGCCAGCGATGAAGAAATCGCCAAGGTCTTCGAAGCGCTGAGCAAGAAGTGGGACGGCCTGGACTGCATCGTGCACTCCGTCGGCTTCGCCCCGGGCGACCAACTGGACGGCGACTTCACCGAAGCCACCACCCGTGAAGGTTTCCGCATCTCCCACGACATCAGCGCCTACAGCTTCGTGGCCCTGGCCAAGGCCGGCCGCGAAATGATGAAAGGCCGCAACGGCAGCCTGCTGACCCTGTCGTACCTGGGCGCCGAGCGCACCATGCCGAACTACAACGTGATGGGCATGGCCAAGGCTTCCCTGGAAGCGGGCGTACGTTACCTGGCCGGCTCCCTGGGCCCGGACGGTACTCGCGTGAACTGCGTATCGGCTGGCCCGATCCGCACCCTCGCCGCTTCCGGCATCAAGAACTTCCGCAAGATGCTGGCCGCCAACGAAGCGCAAACTCCGCTGCGCCGCAACGTCACCATCGACGAAGTCGGCAACGCCGGCGCCTTCCTGTGCTCGGACCTGGCGTCCGGCATCAGCGGTGAAATCATGTACGTGGACGGTGGCTTCAACACCACGGCCATGGGCAGCATCGAAGAGTAATCTTCGGTTTGCCAAAAAAACCCGCCTGTTCAGGCGGGTTTTTTATGCCTGCGATTTCCCCGGCCGATGCAGCGCCCCCCCCCTGTAGGAGCGAGCCTGCTCGCGAAAAACTGGGGCACGCCCGCGTTCATCCAGACTGCCCGCGTTATCGTTGACGACCTTCGCGAGCAGGCTCGCTCCTACAGGGTCAGTGTTGTGCCAGGCATTGCGCAAACAACTGCTGAATTGGCTGATTTCGCTGGCTATAGCGCTGCAGCAAGACAATCTCCCGATAGAACGTCAACTCGCCCAAGGGGATGATTCGTACCTTGGCCCCGTGTTCAAGCCATAACCCGGCTTCGGGCAGCAATGACACCCCCAACCCACACTCGACCATCTTCACAATCGCCTCCAGCTCATCCAGCTCCAGCGCCGCCTGCACTTCAATCTTCTGTTCGCGCAGAAACCGCGTCACCAGCCGCCCACCGAACGAATTGCGGTCGTAACGCACGTGGGGATGTTCGGCGAGCAACTGCAGCACATCTTCGCCTTCGAGGTCCGCCGGCACGATCAACACGAACGGCTCCCGGCGAATCACCTGCGCAGACAACTCCTTGGGCAACTCGAACGGCGGCTTGATCAGGATCGCCAGGTCAACTTCTCCGGTGTCCACCTGGCTCAGCAGGTTCAGCGACACACCGGGCACCAGCTTGGGTTCCAGCAAGGGCGCCTGTTGGCGCAAGCGCAGCAGCGCCTGAGGCAGCAGCCCGGTCTGGGCGGTCGCCACCGCGCCGATTTTCAACTCGCCTCGGTACTCGCTGACATCGTCACTGACCGCCATGCGGCTGAAGGTTTCGAGCATTTCCCTGGCCATCGGCAACGCACGCTGCCCCGCCGCATTGAGCAGCGCCTGGCGGCCGGTGCGATCGAACAGACGGATGCCCAAGGCCTGTTCCAGATTGCGAATCTGCGCACTGACTGCCGATTGCGTCAGGCCGATGTGCATGCCGGCCGCGGCAAAGGTGCCGTGACGCGCCACGGCGACAAAGGTTTTCAGTTCTCGCAGCATGACGGCCTCGAATGATCGAAATAATTTGAGCTCGATGCAAAAATTATCGTCTTTCAATCAAAAAGCACAGGGCTAAACTTGACACATTCCACCCACCACCGAGGTTCGCCCGATGCAACTGTCCCCTTTTCACCTGGCCATTCCGGTCTACGACTTGCCGGCCGCCCGGCACTTTTACGCTGAGGTGTTTGGCCTGGAGGAAGGCCGTTCAAGCGATCACTGGGTGGATTTCAATTTTTTCGGTCATCAACTGGTGATTCACCTGGCACCGAAAAATCCTTCACAGGAAGCCGCGCACACCAATGCCGTGGATGGTCACGATGTGCCGGTGCCGCATTTTGGCGTGGTGCTCGGGATGGCGGAGTGGGAGGCATTGGCCGAGCGCCTGAAGTTACTGGGGACGCGCTTCGTGATCGAGCCGGGGATTCGTTTTCAGGGGCTGGTGGGTGAGCAGGCGACGATGTTTCTGTTTGATCCTTGCGGCAATGCGCTGGAGTTCAAGGCGTTCAAGGATATTGGGCAGTTGTTTGCCAAGTGAAAATATGGGGTGTCTGTTCGGGCCAATACACCACTGTTCTAACGGCTAGTCCCCCGCTCGGCTTCCTCCAGCAGTTCCTCGATCGAGTCATGAACAGTGGAGTCATATTCGACCTGGACAACACTGAACCGAATGTCATAACTGCGCTGCGCCGTGGCATTGCGCTCATCGAGTATCTCATTGAGCCGAGCCTTGATCGCCGCAATTTCCACGGTGCTGGACCCGGTCAGCAACACCGCGAACCGGTCGCCTTCGAGCCGGCCGACCACATCGTTTTCACGAAAGCCGATACGCAGGACATCGGCGAAGGTCTTGAGGGCATCGTCAGCTTTGGCCCGGCCGTACAGATAGCTGATGCGTTTGAATTCATCGAGGGTGAAGTACAGCAGCGTTGCCGGCGTCCCCAGCTCCCGGCATGCGTCCAGCCCGAGCCGGGCCAGCGCGGTGAAGCCATGGCGATTGGAAAGCAGCGTCAGCTCATCCATGCTTGCCATTTGCACGCCGGCCAGCTCTCGCTCGGCCTGGCGCGCCATCTCACGCAGCCGCTCCCGTTCTTGCTGTGGCGTGAGCAACGGGCTTGCGGAGCGGCCCGATTTGCCCGTTTTGCCTGAGATCAACATCGTTAACTCCCTTGGCAGGTATGCACTTTAGAGTCGCCCATACCCGCATTGACTCCCTGCAAGCGAGCCGTTGGTCAGCTACCCGTCACCGGGCACGGCCCTCCTGCATCGGCCCAGCGTTTGAACTGGGTGACGAAGATATCGTGGGGCACCGGCACCGGTGCGCGATTACCGCCCGGATTCCAGCCCCACAGCACCAGCTTGTCGTCGCTGACGTGTTTGATCAGCGCGGCAAAATCCCGATCGCCATTGCTGGAGCGATCCTTGATCAGCGCGCACAGCCGGTCGGCTGGCAGGCCGATCCAGGCCATCCGCTGCGCTGCCGGCGGCAGGCCCCAGTGCGGTGCGCCGGGTGGCGCATGCGGACCATAACTGGCCGGCGGATTGCTTTGCGCGTGGCAGGTTGCACAGGGCAACCCGGCCGAGCCCTTGCCGTCCATGCCACGCACGACATTCATGGCGTGGGGTACGCCGGCATCGAATTGCAGCGGCGAATCCCCGGGAATGTGGCAGTTCTGGCAACGCGGGCTCTGGAAGACTTTCTGCACGGTGTCGAACGCCTGCAAGGCCTCGCGGTCATCGGCGAATACGTGCGAGGCGTAGGCGACGAGACACACCAGAATCACCGTCCCGAGCAACCAATGATGTCGTTTCATCTCACACCCCCGACAGCTGCAAGGGCAGCTCCCGCAGGCGCTGCCCGGTCAGGGCAAACACCGCGTTGGCCACCGCCGGCGCCGTGGGCGGCACACCGGCTTCGCCGATGCCGCCGGGTTTGTCGCTGCTGGGCACGATATGCACTTCGACCACTGGCATCTCGTTGAGCCGCAGCACCTGGTAGTCGTGGTAGTTAGACTGCACCACTTGCCCGTTCTTGAGTGTCAGCTTGCTGTGCAAGGCAAAGCCCAGGCCAAAGGTGATACACGACTCCATCTGCGCGGCGATGCTCTGCGGGTTGACCGCAATGCCGCAGTCCACCGCACACACCACCCGGTGCACGCGGATGGAGAGGTTGTCCTGGGACACCTCGGCCACTTGCGCCACATAGCTGCCGAACGACTCATGCACCGCCACACCCAGGGCATGGCCATCGGGCAACGGCGCCTTCCAGTCGGCTTTCTCCACCGCGAGGTTCAGCACACCGAGGTGACGCGGATGGTCCTTGAGCAAGGCGCGCCGGTATTCCACCGGATCCTTGCCGGTCGCCGTGGCCATTTCATCGATCAGCGATTCCATGACAAACGCGGTGTGGCTGTGCCCCACCGAACGCAGCCACAACACGCTGATGCCGGTTTGCGGTGAGTGCAGTTCGATCTGGTGATTGGCCAGCCCACCCATGTAGGGGCTGTCGGCCACGCCTTCGACCGAGGTCTTGTCGATCCCGTCCTTGACCATGCTTGCTTCAAGCGAGGTCCCGGCCATGATCGACTGCCCGACCAGCACATGTTTCCACGCCAGCGGCAGGCCGTCGGCACCCAGCCCGATGCGCGCATGGTGCAGGAACGCCGAGCGGTAATAACCACCGCGGATGTCATCCTCCCGCGCCCACACGGTCTTCACCGGCGCACCGGCGGCCTTGGCGACATACACCGCTTCGCTGACGAAGTCCGAGGTCGGATTGGCCCGCCGCCCGAAGCCACCGCCGAGAAATTCGGTATGGATCTCGACTTGTTCGGGCTTGAGCCCGGTGATTTTCCCGGCGACCATCTGGTCCAGGGTCTGGAACTGGGTGCCGGTCCAGATTTCGCATTTGTCCTGGGTGATGCGCACCGTGCAGTTCAGCGGCTCCATCGGCGCATGGGCCAGGTAAGGCACGCTGTATTCGACGTCGATGGTCTTGGCCGCTTTCGCCAGCGCAGCCTGGGTATCCCCCGCCTGGCCCGCGTTCAGGCCGGGGGTTTTGGCGAGTTTGCGGAAACTTTCCAGCAGCGCCCGGCTATCGAGTCCGGCGTTCGGTCCCGGATTCCAATCGATTTTCAACGCATCGCGCCCCAGCTTCGCGGCCCAATAGTGATCGGCGATCACCGCGATGCCTGTCGGCACTTGCAGCACTTTGTGCACACCCGGAATCGCCAGCGCCTCGGCCCCTTCAAAGGATTTGACGCTGCCGCCGAATGTCGGTGAACGAGCGACCATCGCCGTCATCAGCCCGTCAAACTGCACGTCCATGCCGAATTTCGCCCGGCCGGTGATTTTCTCCGGGGTGTCCAGGCGTTTGGTGGGTTTGCCGATCAGCTTCCAGTCCTTTGCGTCCTTGAGTTTGATCGAGGCCGGGTCCGGCCGGGGCAGCTGCCCGGCGTCATCGGCCAACTCGCCGTAGGTGGCGCGGTGCTCACCGGCGATGACCACGCCCGACTCAGTGCGGATCTCGGACGGCGCGACGTTGAAACGCTTGGCCGCCGCGTCGATCAGCATCAAGCGCGCCGCCGCGCCGGCCTGGCGATAGCGATCGAACTCCATCCAGGTCGAGGTCGAGCCGCCGGTGATTTGCATCCCGCCAAAGCCAGGCAGGCCGTAATCGGCAGCCGAAGCCGGGGAGTGCTCGACGCGGATTTTCGTCCAGTCAGCGTCCAGTTCTTCGGCGATCAGCATGGTCAGGCCGGTCCAGATGCCCTGGCCCATTTCCGAATGCCCCAGCAGCACGGTGACGCTGTTGTCATTGCCAATGCGCAGGAAAGCGTTGGGGGCAAACACATTGCCCTGGTTCTCTGCACCCATGGCGAACCGGTGAGTACCAGGTATGGCAAACGCCACCACCAGCCCAGCGCCCAGCACGGCACTGCCCTTGAGAAAACCACGTCGCGATAACGCGTTGATCCTGTTCATGGCCACCTCAACCCAGCTCGGCGGCGCGCTTGACCGCCGCGCGGATCCGCGGGTAAGTGCCGCAACGGCAGATGTTGCCGGACAGTGCCTGATCGATGTCGCTGTCAGTCGGTTTCGGTATTTTCGCCAGCAACGCCGCTGCCGACATGATCTGCCCGGACTGGCAGTAACCGCACTGGACCACGTCAAGTTCCGCCCAGGCCTGTTGCACCGGATGGGAACCGTCCGCGGACAGCCCTTCGATGGTGAGGATCTTTTGCCCATGGGCCACGGCCGTGGCCGGTGTGATGCACGAGCGCAGTGGCGCGCCGTCGACGTGCACGGTGCAGGCCCCGCATTGGGCAATGCCACAACCGAATTTGGTGCCGGTGAGGTGGGCGACGTCGCGCAAGACCCAGAGCAGCGGCATGTCGGCGGGGACATCCAGCTCCTGATCCTGGCCATTGATGTTCAGGGTCAGCATGGCGCTTATTCCTCAGACTCACGGTGATCTGAAGGGGCGTCGCTGCAGCCTTGTAAAACCTGCGCGCGCCTCGGGTTATCCCTTCAGCTAAGCGCAAATTTCCCGGCAGGCCTTGGCGCATCGACCACCGGTCATGCAAAGGCCGCCTCGGTGGGCGGCCATGGAACCTTTCGCTAGAGCCTTGGCCCCAATAAAATCGCGCTATAGCGCCAGACAAAAAGCGCAAAAGCGCTACACCACAGCAGCGCCGACAGCGCCAATCCGAGAGCGGAAAAAGGCACCAGCCCTACCCGGCACGCACCCGCCAGCAACAACAGGGCAAACCCCGCAACGATCGCCCTGGACGGCTGCAACAAACGCCCGGTATGCCCCAGGCTGACCCGCGCAATCATCGCAAGAATCAACCCGCCGATACCGCCGACGGCCAGCGCATGGGTGGCCAGGCTTTGTTGCGGCATCCAGCCCAGGTGCCACAGCGCCATGGCCAGCGTCGCCACCGCGAGCCATGCATAAGCCAGGTACAGCGACCACAGCAGTGGCACGCGCCACAGGCCGCGATCATGCCAGCGCCACAGGCGCAGCAGGTGCATTCCACTGATCAGCGCAAACAACAGCGCCAGCCACGCACGCGGGACGTCGTTCAAGCCGCCGGCAAAGGACACCGCCGCCAGCATGGCGCTGATCAGCAACACCTTGCCCGGCAATGAAGGGGCCGCAGGCGTTGCCGGACGGTTCAGGCCGCGCTGGATAAAGAACGGGATCACCCGCCCGCCGATCACGCTCATCAGCGCGCCCACCAGCCACAAGGCGGCCAGCACACCATGGCGTTGCAGATTGGCGTCATCAGCGACAAACCCCAGCAAGGTTAGCGCCTGACACCCGGCGAGCAGCGACACCATCAACAGGATCGGATAATTCTCGCGCTTGCCTGCGGCCACCAGATCGCGCCCCAGCACCCACGCCAGCAGCGGCAGAAACGGAACCTGCAAGGCCAACAACAAGGGTGCCGGCAGCGGCAGGTACCAGGCCAGTCGCGCCAGCAGCCACACCAGCACCAGGCCGATCAGCGGCCAGCCCTTGAGCCCCGGCCGACCGATCCAGTTGGGCACGGCTGTCAGGAGGAACCCGGCAATGATGGCCGAGGCGAATCCGAAGGGCATTTCATGTCGATGCCAGGCGAGCATACCGCCCAGCGGTTGCGCACCGGGCAAACGGCCGTACAGCCACAAGGCCCAGACCGCCAGGGCGATGGCGGCGAAACCGGCACCGGCGAGAAAGAACGGGCGAAAGCCCAGGCTGAAGACCGGCGCAGCCGCCAGCCGGCGCATTAAGCCACCACCCGGATCGGGCCTCGGCTCAGCCGATACTGGGAAAGCAGGCGCATGACATAGCCGATTTTCAACAGGGTCGGGCCGAGAATGGTCATGGCGTGCATGGCCACCAGCACGACAATCGACAGATGACCGTCGTAAAGATAGGCACCGTAGATGCCGGCCAGCAGCATCGCCAGGCCAGCGCTGAGCACATGGTTCGACAAGTGAAGAACGTTCTGGGGGTTGTTGAAGAAGTTGAACATTTGGCGTACTCCTGAAGGCGTTCAGTTGTACGTTTCCTGTTTCATGTTCCGTGCCAGTTTATGCCCCTTTGTAAATCAATGACTTCAGGACATCGGAGTCAATTTGACACACAGGCAAAATGGTCGTTATGACACGCATATTAGTCATTACGACAACTTCATCAAATAAAACCGCCCCGAACAACCTAAAAGCAAACCAATATCATTTGCACGGACATAGGCCTTTTGCTTTAATCGCGATCCATTCTTATTTGCACGAGGGCGCGAACCGCCCATGGACATGCGCTCACGATGACGGTTGCCGACTCCTCCTGCGTCCAGAACCTCTACGCCAGCCACCACCACTGGCTGCACGAGTTGCTGCGCCGACGCTTGAACAATGCGTTCGATGCCGCCGACCTGGCCCATGACACCTTCATCCGGGTGCTCAAGCGTCCGCAGGTATTTGACGGGGAAACCCACGAACGCTCTTACCTGGCCACCATTGCCCGGGGCCTGTGCATTGACCACTGGCGTCGTCGCCAGCTGGAACAGGCGTGGCTCGAGACCCTGGCCGCGCAACCCCAGGCCGTTCAGCCCTCGCCAGAGCAGCGGGCGATCATCGTCGAAACCCTGTACGAAGTGGATGCCATGCTCCAGCGCTTGCCCGAACGGGTACGCGATGCGTTCATTCTGGCCCAGGTGCATGGGCTGCCCTACCGGGTAATTGGCGAAGAAATCGGCGTCAGCGAGCGCATGGTGAAAAAGTACCTGGCCCAGGCGTTGATGCACTGCGCAATGCTCGAAGCCGAACTCGACGGCCTGCTGATCCAATGACCCGCGCCACCCCCAACGCCATCAGCCACGCCAGCCTTGAACAGGCCGCCAACTGGTACGTGCAACTCAACGATCAACAGCCCAGCCAGCAGGAGCGCGAGCATTGGCAGGCCTGGCTGGCGCAAAGCGGCGAGCATCAGGCCGCCTGGCACTATGTCGAGCGCGTGAGCCAGCGCTTTGCTGTGCTACAGGACAATCAGCAACAAGCGGCCAGCCACGTCTTGCGCAACAGCGGCCGCGCCTCCCTGAACCGCCGCCAGACGGTCAAGAGCCTGTTGGTCCTGGTGTCGGGCGGATGGCTCGGCTGGAGCGCCTGGAAGGAAAACGCCCTGCCCCTGAGCCTGGTCCGATGGACCGCCGACCTCTCCACCGGCACCGGCGAAACCCGGGAAACCCGGCTCAGCGATGGCAGCCAGGTCTGGCTCAACGCCCTCAGTGCGTTGAATGTGCGTTTCGACACCGCACAACGGTTATTGCTGTTGCAGGCCGGAGAAGTGTTGATCGACACCGCCAAGGACACGAGCCGCCCGCTGCTGGTGCAAACCGTCGAGGGGCGGATGCGTGCGCTGGGCACGCGTTTCAGCGTGCGTCAGGAAGACCGGCGGACATTGCTGAACGTCTACGAAGGCGCAGTCGAAGTCAGGACCGCGCAGGGTCAGGTTCAGGTGGCCGAGGCTGCACAGCAGCTGTCGTTTAGCCAAGACCACATACCGCCACCGAGCGTCGCCTCGGCTAGTCGCGAAGCCTGGCGCCGTGGCCTGTTGCTGGCGGACAACCTGCCACTGGGCCAGTTGCTCGAAGAACTCAGCCGTTACCGTCCCGGGCATCTGGGGTGTGATCCGGCCGTCGCCGGGCTGCCGGTCATGGGGTCGTTCCCGCTCAAGGACACCGATCAGGCCTTGCGGCTGCTGGAAGCGGCGTTGCCGGTGCGGGTGCACAAACCGCTGGAGTGGTGGGTCGACGTCGGCCCAAAAGCCTGATGAAGGTTTTTTCTGGCGCGTCGGTTCCCTTTTGCCTTTTTCACTCGGTTAACCCTTCAAGCACTACGAATGCCGATTGATCCGACTCCCTGGAACCCCATGCCGCGCGCCACCGTTACTCGCAACCGCTTTGCCTTGCACCCGCTGGTGCTGGTGCTGGCGATTGTCTTGCCAGGCCTGGAAGTGTCACGGACTCAAGCCGCCGCCCTCGCTGACAACGAACGGTCCAGCAGCCAGACGCGCCACTACACAATCGCTGCCGGTTCGCTGGTGAACGTCCTCAACAGTTTTGCCGAACAGGCCGGGATTTTTCTCGCCGGACACAATGACCTCGCTGCCGGCAAACGCAGCCCTGGCCTCAACGGTGCCTACAGCCAGGAGCAAGCCTTGCAACGCCTGCTGCAAGGCAGCGGCCTGCAAGCGCAACGCCAGGGGGACGGCGGCTACGTGTTGCACGCCGTTCCTGTCGAACAAGGCGCACTGGAACTGGGGGCGACCAGCATTTCCGCACAGGCACCCGGGGCGATCAGCGAGGACTCCCACGCCTACACCATCGGCTCGACGTCTTCAGCCACCGGCCTGCCGCTATCCCTGCGCGAAACGCCGCAATCGGTCACGGTCATCACCCGCCAGCTCATGGACGACCAGGGTGCCACCAGCCTCGTCGACGCCCTGCGCCGCGCTCCCGGTATCAGCGTGCAAAACTACGACAGCGAACGCTGGGAGTTTTCCAGTCGCGGCTTGCCGATCACCAACTTCCAGTACGACGGCGTCAATACCGACTACGACGGTGTCTACGACTACGGCACCACCAGCACCGACATGGCAGCCTATGACCGCGTTGAAATCATCAAAGGCGCGACCGGCCTGATGACCGGGGCGGGTGATCCGTCGGCGACGGTCAATCTGATTCGCAAACGCCCGACCCCGGCATTCAAGGCCTCGATCAGCGGCACCGTCGGCTCCTGGGACAACTATCGCAGTGAGGGCGATATTTCCGGACCGCTGAGCGCCAGCGCAAATGTCCGCGGGCGGCTTGTGGCTGTCTATCAGGACCGCAGCGCCTACATGGATCACTACCGCAACAGCAAGGACATCGCCTACGGCATAGTCGAAGCCGACTTGACCCCGGACACCCTCGTCAGCGTTGGCATCGACCAGCAGAACACCCGCTCTCGAGGCGCCAGCTGGACCGGTTTCCCGATGTACTACAGCGACGGCTCGCGCACCGACTTCTCGCGCTCCTTCAACCCGGCCACCGACTGGAGCCGTCGCGATTTCACCAACCAGACGCTGTTCGCCTCCGTGCAACAGCAACTGGCCAACGACTGGGCGCTCAAGCTCAGTTACGACCGCAAGCACCGCCAGCACGATACCTTCCTCGCCTCCGCCAGTGGCGGCAATCCGGACCCGGTCAGCGGTAACGGCATGTTCATGTACATGGGCAAGTTCAAGGGCGATCAGGTTCAGGACAACATCGACGTCAACCTCAGCGGTCCGTTCACGCTGGCCGGTCGCGAACACGAATTGATCGCAGGTTTCATGTCGATGAACACGCGCCAGGACATCCCGGTGTACGGCTCGGTGTACCCGCCGGTGGACGGCAGCATCTTCGACTGGCGCGGCGAGTTTGCCAAACCCGAGATCCCCCGGGTCGGCACCGACGACATCGTCCAGCGCCAGACCGGCGCCTACCTGGCCGCCCGGCTCAAACCCATCGATGACCTGACGCTGATCCTCGGCGCGCGCGTCAGCGATTTCAGCGGCCGCGACGACCTGGATTACAGCGACCCGCAGACCACCGACCTGCGCGACAGCTATCGCCAGAGCGGTGTGGTCACGCCGTATGCCGGACTTGTCTACGACCTCGACGACACTTACTCGGTGTACGCCAGCTACACCAGCATCTATCAGCCGCAAATGAGCAAGGACGCCAACCGGCAGTTGCTCGACCCGGTACAGGGCAACAGTCATGAAGCGGGCATCAAGGCCGAATACTTCGGCGGGCGCCTGAACGCCCGGTTCGCCCTGTACCGCATCGAACAGGACAACATCGCCGAGTATGTCAGTGGCGTCGATACCGAGTCGGTGTACCGGGCCGTCCAGGGCGCCAGCACCAAAGGCTTCGAGATCGAACTGGCCGGCGAATTGCGCGACGGCTGGAACCTGTCGGCCGGCTACACCTACAACCATACCCGCGATGCCGAGGGTGATTACGTCTACAGTTCGGTGCTGCAAACCACTGCACCGGAACAGGTGGTGCGGGTGTTCAGCACTTACCGCCTGTCTGGGGCGTGGGACAGGCTTACCGTCGGCGCAGGCGTGAGCTGGCAAAGTGAATTCTTCGGCAACGTATTGCGCCCCGACCCCGCCGACAGCGTGAACTTCGGCCAGCCCTCGACGATCACCCAGCCGGGCTACGCCCTGGTGGACGCGATGGCGCGCTATCGCTTCAACGAGCACCTGAGCACGACGTTGAACGTGAAGAACCTGTTCGACAAAACCTACTACACCGGGCTTGGCAACTTTGGCACCGGGTTTTACGGCGAACCGCGCACCGTGCAACTGACCACCCGGTGGGACTTCTGATCGCGGGTTGCAACGGCTTTTGGGCGATCTACGGTACTGCCGAACGAACACAGGCTGGCTACGCTGTAATCCTGCATGCATAACCTGCCGAGGAGTGCCCGCCATGCAACGCGTACAAAAACTCACACCCTGCCTGTGGTTCGACGATCAGGCCGAAGAGGCGGCGAAATTCTACTGCTCGATCTTCGATCATTCGAAAATCACCGCCATCACCCATTACGGCCACGCCGGTTTCGAGTTCCATGGTCGGCCGGAAGGCTCGGTCATGACCGTCAGCTTCGAGCTCGACGGGCAGAGTTTCACCGGGCTCAATGGCGGGCCGATGTTCAAATTCAGTGAGGCGGTGTCGTTCCAGGTCAATTGCCTGAGCCAGGAAGAAGTCGACCATTACTGGGGCAACCTGTCGGCCGGTGGCGCGCCCGAGGCCCAGCAATGCGGCTGGCTCAGGGACAAGTTCGGGCTGTCGTGGCAGATCGTCCCCGTCGCCATGATGGACATGATCAAGGACCCCGACACGAAAAAATCGCAACGGGCCATGCAGGCGATGATGCAGATGAAAAAACTCGATATCGCCGCACTGCAACGAGCCTTTGACGGCGAGAGCTAATACACTCCGGTGCTGAACTGCCAAGGAGTGAGCATGAAGCACGCTGTTGCCAAGAACGCCGACCAGGCCCCGCGCTTCTGGCGCGATGACGCCCTGCCCTTCATCGAAGCCCGCGCCATCGCCGACGGGCGCGAAGTCTGCTACACCCGGCACGCCCACGAGCACTTTTCCATCGGTGCGATCACCGCCGGGCGCAGCACCTATCTGCATGAGCAGTCGGCGTTCGAGGTCAGCGTCGGCACCGTCGTGCTGATGAACCCCGGCGACGTCCACGCCTGCAACCCGATCGAAGACCAACCCTGGTCGTACCTGATGCTGTACGTCGATACGCCATGGTTGACCGATTTACAGCATCAACTCGGGTTCAGCGATGACGCGGCGTTTCGCCGGTTCTCGGCGACCCATACGCGGGACGCCAGCCTGTTTGCCGGCCTGGCGGGCTTGTGTGAGCTGTTGGTCGATCCGCAGCAGGATGTGCTGCGCAAACACAGCGTGGCCGTGGAGTTTTTCACTGATCTGCAGCAGCGCTTGAACCCGATCGAGCCACCGCTGCGCGAACCGAATTTCAAGCTCGAGCGTGCCGCCGATTACATCCGCGACCACTGCACGCAAACCCTCAAGCTCGAAGACATCTGCGAGGCGGCGCAATTGTCACCGTCCTACCTGATCCGCGCCTTCAAACAGCATTACGGCATGACGCCCCACGCATTTCTGGTGAACCGGCGAATCCAGTTCGCCCAGGATCAATTGCGCAGCGGCAAGCTGATTGCGGACGTGGCACTGGAAGCGGGGTTCGCCGATCAGGCGCATTTTCAACGGGCATTCAAACAGCATTTGGCGGCGACGCCGGGGCAGTATCGGGGCTGAGGCATAGGCTGAATCTGTGGTTTGGTTGAGTCTGTGGCGAGGGGGCTTGCCCCCGTTGGGCTGCGAAGCGGCCCCCGGCGTTCTTTCAGGCATACTTTGCATTCAGGTTTTACGACGGCTGCGCCGCCGAACGGGGGCAAGCCCCCTCGCCACAACAAGCTCTCTCACCACAAAATCTGTGGTGACCGCCGTTACGGCAACAACAGATACACCGCACTCACTACCAGCAGCAACGCCATCAGCCGATTGAACAATCGCATCCCGGCCGGGTTGCCCAAAAAACCACGCAAAAACGTCCCGGCATACGCCCAGCACCCCACCGACACATAGCAGATCACCAGATAAATCGCCGCGAATTGCCAGACCAGGCGCGCCTCACCATCGGCGACAAACGCGCCCATGCCGGCCACGCAGGCCAGCCAGGCTTTCGGGTTGAGCCACTGCATGATCGCGCCATACAGCATCGACGGGGCTTGCGCGGAATCATTGGCTTGCACCTGCCCATTGTCAGCCGCCAGCTTGAACGCCATGTACAACAGGAAGGCGACACCCGCCCATTGCACCACCTGTGTCAGTGCCGGCCAGCGCTGCAGCAGCTCATGCAGGCCCAATCCCATCAGCACCAGCAGCAAGACAAACCCCAGCGTGGCCCCGGCCACGTGACGCTGGCTGGCCCGGAAGCCAAAGCGCGCGCCAGAACTCAACGCCACGATATTCACCGGCCCCGGCGTGATGGACGCGACCAGCGCAAACGCCGCCATGGATATCATCAGACTCATTGCACACCATCTTCCATCGAGTTGAACAAGGCCCTCAAGGTAATGAGCCAACCGGTTCGCGTATTGAACAAAACGCCCCTGTCTCGCTATGAGTAGTAATCCACGACGCTTTTCACTTTGGTCAAGGCCAGGCGCAGCGAGTCCATGTCCACCGAGCCCAACGCCAGGCGTATCGCGTGAGGCACATGGGCCGAAATCGCAAAGGGCTCGGCCGGCGACACCGAGACCTGCTCGCGCATCAACGCCATGGCGATCTGGTCGGCCCGGGCGTCTTCCGCCAACGGCAACCAGATGAAGTAGGAATTAGGGTGACTTATGGTCCTGAGCCCTGCCAGCACCTCGCGCGCCAGGGCCTGCCTGGCCTGGGCGTCCGCCCGTTTTTGCGATTCCAGCTGGCTGACGGTGCCATCGTCGAGCCAGGCAGTGGCGATGGCGGTCATCACGCCGGGGGTGTTCCAGGTGGTCGCCATGATGGTGCGCTCGAAGGCGGCGATCCATAACGCGGGCGCGGCGATGAAGCCAACGCGCAGCCCGGTGGCGACGTTTTTCGACAGGCCCGAGACGTACACCGTTCTCTCCGGCGCCATCTCGGCCAATGGCGGCGGTACGTTTTCGGCGAGGAACGCGTAGGCGGCGTCCTCGATGATCGTCAGGTCGTGGCGGCGCGCTATCGCCACCAGCTGCTCGCGCTGATCGGTGTCCATCACCCAGCCCAAGGGATTGTGCAAGGTCGGCATCGAGTACACGGCCCGCACGGATCGGCTGCGGCAGAGTTTTTCCAGGGCCGGCAGATCAGGCCCGGTGTCCGTGACCGGAATGGGCAGGACTTCCAGATGCAGGGTCTCGGCCAGCGTCTTGAAACCGGGATAGGTCAGCGCATCGGCGGCGATCACATCGCCGGGCTTGAGCAGCGTCATCATCGCTACCGCCAGGCCATGCTGGGCACCGCTGACGATCAACACCTGTTCGGCCGGCACGTTGAGCCCGCGCTGAACCAGATGGCGCGCGACCGCAGCCCGCTCATGCTGGCGCCCAGCGTGGGGCTGGTAACGCAGGAGCGATTCCAGGTCACCGGACAACGCCAACTGACGCAAGGCATTGCGCAACAGATCGGCCTGGCCGGGCAATGACGGGTAGTTGAAATTCAGGTCAAGCATCCCCGCCGCCACCACGTGCTGCGAGATGCCCTGCCCCGGCGGCAGCGAGGTTTCCCGGACAAAGGTCCCGCGCCCGGTTTCGCCGCTGACCAGGCCCATGCCTTCCAGCTCGGCATACACCCGGCTGGCGGTGACCAGTGCCAGACCATGTTCAGTGGCCAGTTGCCGGTGAGTCGGCAGGCGCGTGCCGGGCGGCAGACACCCGGAACGGATGTCGGCGGCAAAGGCATCCACCAGCGTTTTATAGCGCGATCGTGGCATGTCGAGATGTATCCATGACAATTTTTTTGATTGTATCGATAGTCGCTCATACGATGAGTTTCGTGCAATCAGACAATGAGCGTGAGCCAAATGGAGCGGACTTCGAACCTGCAACACCGGACGCTGGAAAACAGCACCAGCGGCTGGATCAACGGCCTGATCGGCGTAGTGATTTTCAGCGGCTCACTGCCAGCGACACGGGTGGCGGTGCTGGAGTTTGATCCGGTGTTCCTGACGGTTGCGCGCGCGACCATCGCTGCCGTCCTGGCGCTGTGCCTGCTGTGGCTGTTCAAGGAAAAACGCCCGGCGCGCCAGCACCTGATACCGCTGTCCATCGTCGCCCTCGGCGTAGTCATCGGTTTCCCTCTGCTGACGGCACTGGCACTGCAATACGTGACGTCCGCGCACTCCATCGTCTTCGTCGGCCTGTTGCCCCTGGCGACGGCGGTGTTCGGCGTGCTGCGCGGCGGCGAGCGGCCACGGGCGGCGTTCTGGATTTTCTCGGTGCTGGGCAGCCTGCTGGTGGTCGGGTTTGCCCTGTCCCAAGGGCTGACCGCCTCCCCGCAGGGCGACATCCTGATGCTGCTGGCCATCCTCGCCTGCGGCCTGGGTTATGCCGAAGGCGCGAAGCTGTCGCGCACCCTCGGTGGCTGGCAAGTGATTAGCTGGGCACTGGTATTGTCGCTACCGGTGGTAGCGGTGCTCAGCTGGATGCGCATGCCGGTTTCGTTCAGCGGCATCAGCATGCCGGCCTGGTTCAGCCTGGCTTACGTCTCGCTGTTCAGCATGCTGATTGGCTTCGTGTTCTGGTACCGCGGGCTGGCCCAAGGAGGCATCGCCGCCGTTGGGCAATTGCAGCTGCTGCAGCCGTTCTTCGGGCTGACCCTGGCTGCCACCCTGCTGCATGAACACGTCAGCATCGGCATGCTGGGGGTCACCGTCGCCGTGATCCTCTGCGTCGCCGGGGCGAAAAAATTCGCCAAGTAATCCCTGGTACGGTGGTTTAGGCCCATGACTGTATGGGTCTGGCCACCCGCGAGCTGTGATAAAAATAGCGCTCTTGCTTCAGGAGCCCACCATGGACCTCGCCACCCTCTCCCTGTTTCTGCCGGCCTGCTTTGCCCTCAACATGGCACCCGGCCCCAACAACCTGCTGTCGGTCAGCAATTCGACCCGCTATGGCTACCGCACCGCGTGCGTGGCCGGCATCGGCCGGTTGCTGGCGTTCGCCGGGATGATTGCCCTGGCCTCGGCGGGGCTGGCGGTGGTGTTGCAGACCTCCGAGCTGCTGTTCTACGCCATCAAGATCCTCGGCGCGGCGTACCTGTTCTACCTCGCCTGGCAATTGTGGCGCGCCGATCCTGGCGTCGAAAACGTGGTCAGCACCGCGCCCGTTGGCACGCTGGCACTGGCCCGACAGGAGTTCCTGGTGGCGGCCGGCAACCCCAAGGCGATCCTGATCTTCACCGCGTTCCTGCCGCAATTCGTCGACTCGACCCACGCCATTGCGCCGCAGTTCGTGGTGCTTGGCGCGCTTTTCCTGGTGCTGGAATGGATTGCCATCGGCGCTTACGCTTACATGGGCCTGCACATGCGTCGCTGGTTCGCCAGGCCGTCGGGCAAGCGGATATTCAACCGCTGCTGCGCCGGGTTGCTGTCGGCGGCGGCTTCGGTACTTCTGATGGCCAGACGCGCCTGAAGGATTGGCTTTTAACGCATGTGGGAGCGGGCTTACTCGCGAAAGCGGAGTGTCAGGCACCTCAATGTTGAATGACACGACGCCTTCGCGAGCAAGCCCGCTCCCACAGAATAAGCCCTCTTTTTCGCTCGGGAATTCACTGTCGATTTTCCGGTGGAGACCACCCATGACGCGATCTATGCTGCGCCCATGAACCTACAAAAAACGCTGCTCCCGCCCCGCACCGAGATGGTTCGCGCCATGCTCGAACGAGACACCTCCTACGAGGGCGTGTTCTTTACGGCGGTCAAGACCACAGGCATCTTCTGCCGCCCCGGTTGCACCGCCCGCAGCCCGAAGCCTGCGAACGTCGAGTTCTTTGCCAACGCCCAAGAGTGCCTGGCGGCGGGCTACCGCGCCTGCCTGCGCTGCAAACCGCTGGACAATGCCGCCAGCGCGCCGGACTGGGTGCAGTCATTGTTCAAGTCGGTAGATGCCGACCCGGAGCAGCGCTGGACCGACGCCCACTTACTGGCCGCAGGCATCGAACCGCTGAAACTGCGGCGTTGGTTCAAGCAGCACTTCGGCATGACCTTCCATGCGTGGCTGCGCGCCCGACGCTTGGGCATGGCATTGGGCGGGATCAAACAGGGCGACTCCATCGACGGCGTTGCGTTCGATTCCGGCTACGAGTCCCTGAGCGGTTTCCGCGATGCCTTTCAGAAGTCGTTTCACATCACCCCGGGCCGCGCCGCCAACAGCGAGCCACTGCTGTTCACCCGCCTGACCACGCCGCTAGGGCCGATGATCGCCATGGCCGAACGCCGTGGGCTGGTGCTGCTCGAGTTTCTCGACCAGGCATCGCTGAGCCCGGAAGTTGAAGCACTGCAAAGCCGTTTCGGTTATGCCGTGGCACCGGGGCACAACCTGCATTTGCAGCAGATCGAAGCGCAATTGTCCGCCTATTTCGCCGGCACGCTCACCGAGTTCAGCGTGGCCTTGCACATGCCCGGCAGCGAGTTCTCGCGCCGGGTCTGGGCCGAACTGGCGAAGATCCCCTACGGCCGGACCACCACCTACGGCGCCATCGCGGCGATCCTGGGCAAGCCCGGCGCCAGCCGAGCAGTAGGCCTGGCCAACGGGCATAACCGCTTATCGATTGTCGTGCCCTGCCACCGGGTGATCGGCGCCGACGGCTCGTTGACCGGCTACGCTGGAGGCCAGCCGCGCAAGGCGTTTCTGCTCAGGCTGGAGAACGCGGCGGTGCAGTACACGGAGCAACTTGCGTTCTGACCCCTCATGTCTTTTGCAAAAGGAAGGAAGCTCGATGGACAGGCTCGACGATCAACTGCACCAACTGCATCACGATGGCTTGCTGATCCTCACCAATGTCGCCGACGCCGCCGGGGCGCGGCTGGTGGAGCAACTGGGCAACAAGGCCGTGGCTACCAGCAGCGCGGCCGTGGCCTGGGTGCATGGCTACCCGGATGGCAACGCCCTGCCCCTTGAGCGACTGGTCTCGACGGTCGAGTCGATTGCCCGGGTCATTTCGGTGCCGCTGACCATCGACATCGAGGCGGGTTATTCCGATGACCTGGATCAGGTGGCCCAGGTGGTTGACGCGGTGATCGCCGCCGGTGCTGTCGGGATCAACATCGAAGACGGCTCCTCGCCGCCGGAGTTGCTGGTACGCAAGATTGAAACCGCGCGCCAGGTGGCCGATCGCCGTCAGGTGAACCTGTTCATCAATGCACGCACCGATGTCTACCTGCGCGGCCTGGTGCCTGCCGAAGACCGCGTCGCCGAAACCCTCAGGCGCGCCGCACTGTATCAGGCGGCCGGGGCCAACGGCCTGTTCGCGGCCGGCGTTACCGCCGAGTACGAGATCAAGGCGCTGTGCCACGGCACCTCGCTGCCGCTCAATGTGCTCGGCTTCCCGGGCCTGCCGTCGCCCACAGAGCTCGAGGCACTCGGCGTTCGCCGCCTGAGCGCCGGTTCAGGCATCGCCGAATTCCTCTACGGCGCCATGGCCGGCATCGCCAAAAGCTTTCTGCAAACCGGCAAGTTCGACAGCCAGGACCTGAAGGCGTTGACCTATGGCGAAGTGAACGCCCTGTTGAAACCGTCCGGGAAAGCCTAAGCCCATGTCCGACGGCTATCTGGCCGCCAGCCGGTTCCTGGCCGCCATCGATGAAGACTGGCGCCGCCACATCGACGCCATCTGCCCGTGCCTGCACCAACCGCATCCGGCACGTGATCCCTATGAGTCGCTGGTGCGGGCGATTGCCTATCAGCAACTGCACGCCAGGGCCGGCGATGCGATTGTCGGCCGACTGCTGGCGCTGTTCGGTTCAGGTGCATTTCCCCGGCCTGAACAGATCGTCGCGACCGATTTCGAGCAGATGCGCAGTTGCGGGTTTTCCGCGAGCAAGATCGCGACCATCCAGGGCATCGCCCAGGCATCCCTGGACGGCGTGGTGCCGGATTACGCCACGGCGCTGGCCATGGAAGACGAGGCGTTGATCGAGCGTCTGATCACGTTGCGCGGTGTCGGGCGCTGGACCGTGGAGATGCTGCTGATCTACAGCCTGGAGCGGCCGGACATCCTGCCGGCCGATGACTTTGGCGTGCGTGAGGGTTATCGACGGCTCAAGGGGCTGGACGTGCAGCCGACGCGCAAGCAAATGATCGAGATCGGGTTGGGGTGGAGCCCTTACCGGACGGTGGCGGCCTGGTATTTGTGGCGGGTGCCAAACAAATAGACCGCGTTATCGTTCTTCGCGAGCAAGCCCGCTCCCACATTCGACCGCATTCCCATGTCAGAACTCGGTTAAATGTGGGAGCGGGCTTGCTCGCGAAGACGTCAGCCCAGTCAACACATCACCCGAAACAGATCACAACCCCGACTTCAACCGACTGAACGCCCGAATCAACGCCCGGTTGAACGCCTTGCCATTGTCATTCTTGCTGTACAGCGAAGCCTTGACCGCGGCCGGCGGATACGTCCCCGGATCGTTGCGAATCGCCGAGTCGACCAAGGCGTCCGCCGCCGTGATCGCATTGGCGTAATGGATGGTGTCGGTGATCGGCGCGATCACTTCCGGGGTCATCAGGTAGTCCATCAATGCCAGGCCGGCCTGCGGGTGCGGCGCATCCTTGGGAATGACCATGGCGTCGAACCAGATCAACGTGCCCTCCTTCGGAATCCGGTACTTGAGCGAATACGGTTTGCCCGCCGCCTCGGCCTGGCCGGCCGCGATGCCCACGTTGCCGTTCCACGACATCGCCACGCAGGTGTTGCCGTTGGCCAGGTCGCTGATGTTCAGGTCGTTGTCGAAGTAGCGAATGTACGGCCGAATTTTCGCCAGTTGCTGCTCAGCCAGTTTCAGGTCGTCGAGGTTCTGCCGGTTGATGTCCAGCCCCATGTATTTCATGACCGCCGCAAACACTTCATTGGGATCGTTGAGCAGGCTGACCCCGCAATCGGCGAATTTCGCGACCACGGCCGGGTCGAACAGCATGGCCCAACTGTCGGTCGGTGCGTCGGGCAGGCGCTGCTTGACGGCCTCCTCCTGAAAGCCCACGCCCGTGGTCCCCCAGGCGTAGATCCCGGCATAACGATTGCCCGGATCGAACACCGCCATGTGCTGGCGGAACTCCTCGCCGACACCAGCAAAGTGCGGTAGCTGCTGTTTGTCCACCGTCTGCACCGCGCCACTCTCGATGGCGCGCGACAGGTGCTGCCCCGCCGTCAACACCAGGTCGTAGCCACTGCGACCGGTGAGCAGCTTGGTCTCGACGGTTTCCAGTGAGTCGAAATGATCGGCCACCACATGGATGCCGGTTTTCGCTTCAAAATTCTTCAAGGTGTCCGGGGCCAGGTACTCGCCCCAGATGTACAGGTTGACCACCGGCTTGGCGGTATCGGCGGCCTGCACACACAGGGGTGCAAGCACCAGCAGTATTGCTTGAGTCAGTTTGTGCAGGCCCATTTTCACACTCCTTTGCCCGCGTACTGCGGCATGGTGATGCACGCGACGTTGCCGCCGCCGAGGAGGATTTCCCGGGAGTTTTCGATACCGACGATGCTGTGTTTCGGGAACAGCTCGGCCAGGGTCGCCAGCGCCACCTTGTCGTTGCGATCACCGAACAGCGGCACCACGATCGAACTGTTGCCGGCGTAGTAGTTGATGTACGACGCACAGATCTTCGTCCCGGCCTGGCGGGTATGGGTGCTGTCCTGCTGATCCAGGCCTTCGGCCTCTTCGGCGGTCCACTCCAGCACATCCGGTTGCGGCAGCTTGTGCACGATCAACTCGCGGCCACGACTGTCGCGGGTGCTGCGCAGGATGTCGTAGGCCTCCTGATAGATTTCCCACTGCGGGTCGTCGCGGTTGTCGGTCCATTGCAACACCACTTCGCCGGGACGCACGAAGCACGCGAGGTCGTCGACATGGCCATCGGTTTCGTCGAACTTGCAGCCCCGTGGCAGCCAGATCACCTGCTCGGCGCCGAGGTAATCGGTGAGGCGACGGGTCACTTCGTCCTTGCCCAGATGCTGGTTGCGGTTGCGGTTGAGCAGACATTGTTCGGTGGTCAGGATGCTGCCCTGGCCGTCGCTCTGGATGCCGCCCAGTTCGGCGATCAGCGGCGCGCGATAACGGTCGAAGCGTTCGATTTCGAGGATCTTGCTGGCGATCTGGTCGTCCTTGTCCCACGGGTAGTACAGGCCACCGTCGAGGCCGCCATAGGCGTTGAATTCGAAGTCGACGCCGCGCACTTCGCCGCTCTGGTCGTTGACCACAAAACACGGGCCGCTGTCGCGGAACCAGGTGTCGTTGCAGGTCATTTCCACCACGCGCACTTGCGGCGGCAACTGCTGGCGTGCGGTGGCGAACTGGGCCGCCGAGGCGCAGACGGTGACCGGCTCGCTCATGGAAATGGCGGTGACGATCTGCACCCAGACTTTCTGCGCAGGCTTGGCACCATTGCGCCAGACGTCGGTGCGCTCTGGCCAGCCGAGCCAGCAACCGGACTTGGCTTCGAATTCGCCGGGCAGACGGAAACCGTCCTGTTTGGGGGTGGTGTCGAGCAAACGGGCCATGGTCAAACCTCTTCAACGGGGATTGGAATGACCACAGGCTAAGGGCGTTGGCGACTGGCCCGCCAACGATGATTATTGCGGAATACTTGAGTTCAACTCATCAATCGAGCAATTGATCGTTGAACCATTCCAGCATCTGCGCCACCGCCGGCCGCTCCAGCCGCACCCGCTCGCACACCAGCGCGTATTGGCCGAGCGCGGTCATGCTCGAGGTAAACGGACGGACCAGGCGACCACTGAGCAAGTCTTCCTGGGCTGTCAGGTTGTCACCCATGGCCACGCCCTGCCCCTGGGCGGCGGCCTCCAGTGCCAGCCCGGCGTGGGCGAAATACAGCTGCCGGTCGGGGCGTTGGTCGCCGGCATGGCTGGTGAGCCACGCGGTCCAGGTCTTGCCGTCCTGGTCGTCGTGCAGCAGGCAATGGCGAACCAGGTCCTTCGGGGTTTTCAGCGTGCCCTGGTTGAACAGGCCGGGGCTGCACACCGGGAAGAACTGCAACGCCGGCAGAGGCCGGACGAAATACGCCGTGCTGTCCACCGGGCCAGTGCCGTAGGTGATCGCCAGGTCGATGTCTTCCCCCGGCGCCGTGGCCTCGATCGGTTGTTCGTACAGGTGCAAGGTGATGTGCGGATAGCGCGCATAGAAATCCGTGAGCCGGCTCATCAGCCACTTTTGCGCCAGCTCGGCGGTGACCGCCAGGCGCAATACGGCGAGGGATGAAGGGTCGCGCAGTTCATCGCAGGCATCGCCAATCAGCTCGAACGCCTGCTGCAAGCTCTGCATCAGGCGCCCGGCCGCCAGGGTCGGGCGAATCTGCCGGCCTTCGCGCACGAACAGCGACACACCGAGCTGCTCTTCGAGTTGGCGAATCTGGTGGCTGACCGCACTGTCAGTGACACACAGCTCGGCCGCCGCCCGGCCGAAATGGGCATGGCGGGCGGCGCATTCGAAGGTGCGCAGGGCTGCCAGGGAAGGTAATCGTCGCATTGGGTTTTGATCCCGGTTTTTTAGAGGGCCATGCTGACTTGGCCGTTGGTGGGCGTCCAGTGGGACCGCGTAATCGTTCTTCGCGAGCAAGCCCGCTCCCACATTTGGAACGCAATCCCCTGTGGGAGCGGGCTTGCGAAGAGGCCGGCGCATTCACCACCCCTCCAACGGCCTATCACGCGGGCTGATCAACGATGACACGCCCCAAAACCCGGCGCATGTTGATGCCTCAACCGGAGGGATACGCCATGCTCGACACACTCAAACAGATCAACTCGACCTCGGCCTTCAACCGCTGGGCCGGCTTCGAAGTGACCCGCGCCGAAAGCGGCGAAGCCGAACTCACCCTGGCTTTTCGCGAAGCCGACATGGCGCAATACGCCGGCTTCCTGCATGCCGGCCTGATTGGCGCGATGCTCGATACCGCCTGCGGTTTTGCCGCCGGGACGGTCGCCGGCAACGTGCTGGCCTCGCACTTCTCGGTCAATTGCCTTGCGCCTGCGGTGGGTGAAGTGTTCATCGCCCGGGGTCGCGTGGTGAAGGCCGGCAGGAAGCAGGTATTCGCCCGCGCCGAGTTGTTCGCGCAAAGCGGCGATCAGTTGAAACTGGTGGCGACCGGCGACGCGATTCTGGTGCCTGTCCAATAGCCGCGACGGTCTAGGCTGTCCTGGGTACGTCCAAGACAGCCGGAGGCTCTCATGCAACTCGAAGGTTCCTGTCATTGCGGCGCGGTGTCGTTCAGCCTGACCAGCGCCCACCCCTACCCTTACCAGCGTTGCTACTGCTCGATCTGTCGCAAGACCCAAGGTGGCGGCGGCTATGCGATCAACCTCGGGGGCGATGCCGCCAGCCTCAAGGTTCGCGGGCGCAAGCACATCGCGATCTACCATGCGCGGCTCAAGGAGGAAGGCGACAAGCGCGCCCACAGCAGCACCGCCGAGCGGCATTTCTGCTCGGTATGTGGCTCGGGCCTGTGGCTGTTCAGCCCCGAATGGCCTGAGTTGGTTCACCCCTTCGCCTCGGCCATCGACACGCCGCTGCCGGTGCCGCCGGAGCACACGCACCTGATGCTCGGCTCGAAAGCGCCGTGGGTGGAGGTCCAGGCGCAGCCCGGGGATCAGCAGTTCGAACGGTACCCCGAAGAATCCATCGCCCAGTGGCATGAACGTCTCGGCCTGGCTCGCTGAGAATAATTATCAATTTTTTTCACACGGCAGTTCCCCTTTGCGTTTTTCGTTCGGTTAACCCCTCAGAAGCACTTCAACTACCGATCGATTCGATGCAAAGGGATCCCCATGTCGCACCAGCTTGTCGCCCGTTTCCGTTTTGCCTTGTGCCCTCTGGCGCTGGCCCTGCCCGCCGCCCTGCTGAGCCTCGTTGCCCACGCTGCTGAAACCGATGCCGAAAAGAAGCCGGCCAGGGACGACGGCGTACTGCAACTGGGCGCCACGACCATTTCCGGCCAGGCGCTGGACGCCACCACCGAAGGCACCCACTCGTACACCACCGGTTCCACGTCTTCGGCCACCGGCCTGCCCCTGTCGATCCGCGAAACGCCGCAATCGGTGACGGTCATCACCCGCCAGCAGATGGACGACCGTGGTGTGCAGAGCGTCGGCGATGCTCTGCGCAACACCCCCGGCATTTCGACGCAGAAGTACGACAGTGACCGTACCGAATTTTCCGCCCGTGGCTTTGCCATCACCAACTTCCAGTACGACGGCATCAACATTCCGTATGACGGTGTCTACGGTGAAAACCCTGCCAACGGCGACGACGCGTCCAGCCTGGACCGCATCGAGATCGTCAAGGGCGCGACCGGCTTGATGACCGGTGCGGGCGACCCGTCCGCCACCGTCAACCTGATCCGCAAGAAGCCGACCAAGGAATTCAAGGCGTCGATCAGTGGGACCGTCGGTTCGTGGGACGCCTATCGCAGCGTCGGCGACATTTCCGGCTCGCTGAACGATTCCGGCAGCGTGCGTGGCCGCTTCGTCGGCGCCTATTCCGACAAGAACTCCTACCAGGACCATTACAGCCAGAAGAAAGACCTGTTCTACGGCATTCTCGAAGCCGACCTGACACCCGACACCCTGCTGACCTTTGGCGTCGACAAGTCAAGCGCCACCCCGCGCGGTTCGTCCTGGACCGGCAACCCGGTGTACTTCTCCGATGGCGGGCGTACCGACTTCCCGCGTCACTTCAACCCGGGCGCCGACTGGAGTCGTCGCGACTTCGACGACATCACCTACTTCGCCTCCCTGGAGCAGGCCCTGGCCAACGACTGGAAGTTCAAGGCCACCTTCGACCAGAAAACCACCGATCACGACACTCGACTGGCCTCGGCCAGCGGCGGCAACCCGGACCGCGCCACCGGCGAAGGCATGTTCCTGTACTGGGGGCGCTGGGAAGGTCATCGCGTGCAAAACACCGCTGACGTCAACGTCTCCGGCCCCTTTACCCTGGGTGGCCGCGAACATGAGCTGACGGCGGGCTTCATGGCTTCCCACTCGCGCCAGACCGGCGCGACCTTCGACACCAGCGCTTTTGCCACGGTCCCGGGGAGCATCTACGACTGGAACGGCGATCTGCCAGAACAGAACTTCCCGAAAAACGGCAAATACGAACGCACCCAGAGCCAGAACGGCCTGTACCTGGCCACGCGCCTGCACGCGACCGACGACCTGTCGATCATCCTCGGCAGCCGCTTGAGCACCTACAAGTACAATGAAGACTATTCGTACTATCCGGGTGCCGGCCTGGATGACACCCATGCCAGCTACAAGGAACATGGCGTGGTCACGCCTTATGCCGGCGTGGTTTATGACCTGGACGACACCTATTCGGCCTACGCCAGCTACACCAGCATCTACCAGCCGCAAACCTACAAGGACATCAACGGTTCGACCCTGGCTCCGGTCGAAGGCGACAGCTACGAAGCCGGCCTGAAAGCCGCTTACTTCGACGGCCGACTGAACGCCAGCCTGGCCTTCTTCCGCATCGAACAAGACGGTGTCGCCGAATCGATCGGCACCAACCCGGTGACCAACGAAGGCATCTACAAAGCCATCGACGGCGCAACCACCAAAGGCGTGGAACTGGAACTGGCCGGTGAAGTGACCGATGGCTGGAACGTGTCGGCCGGCTACACCTACGCCCGCACCCGTGACGCCGATGAACAGCGCATCTTTGGCTTCCCGCTGTCGACCAGCAAACCGGAACACGTCGTGCGCACGTTCACCACCTACCGCCTGCCCGGCGCACTGGATCAGGTGACCATCGGTGGCGGCATCAGCTGGCAGAGTGCGTTCTACGGCAAGATCTACAGCCCGACCGTGGGCGACTACACCCGCATCAAGCAAGGCGGCTACACCCTCGTCGACCTGATGAGCCGCTACCAGTTCAACGAGAACCTGAGCTTCACCGTCAATGCCAACAACGTCTTCGACAAACGCTACCTGACGGGACTGGGCAACTTCGACACCACCTACTACGGCGAACCACGCAACGTGATGCTGACCACAACGTGGGATTTCTGAAGCGGAACGCCTGACACGAAAAACCGGCCAACTGACCTAATGCTGTTCAGTTAAGGAAATTGTAGGAGCGAGCTTGCTCGCGATGGACTCAAGAGCGCCGCGTTTAGCCAGTAAATACGCGTTATCGTTAACGACCATCGCGAGCAAGCTCGCTCCTACAGAGGACCACATTCGCTTAAGTGAACAGCATTGCCCCAACTGGCCGGTTTTTTTCTTCACGCAACCCCGGAAACAGGCATGATCCTTACGCTTGGGACGGCCCTTTCAGTTCGACCTGGTTGCCGTCCGGATCGAAGCAATAGATAGACAGCCCACGGCCGTCGGCGCCGAAGCGCACGGCGGCTTTCTCGGGTGCCAGGCCGAAGGACTGTAAGTGACTGATCAGCGCTTCCTCGTCGAACGGTTCGATGCGCAGGCAGAAATGATCGACGTTGCGCCGCTCGCGGGCTGCGGCAGCACCGCCCTTGCGGCCGAGCTCGCCATGAATGTCGACGAGGTCGATCATCGAGGTGCCCGCACGCAAGTGCACCATGCCCAGATCGTCGCGGCGCTTGACCAGTTCGGCACCGAAAACCTCGCCGTAAAAAGTGATGCTTCGTTCGAGATCCTCGACGCGCAGGACAATGTGATCGATATGCTTGATCGTGAATGCTTGCATTGGGATGATTCCTGAAAATATCGTCTACAGCATGACCGGTGACCCGTTGACTGTAGTTCAGGACCACAAAAAATCACTGGCGACCTTTCGGTGCAAGCGCCACCGCCGCGCAACCGGGCAGCGCCTGCAGGGGTTACGCCGCAGCCGGTACACCGCTGTGGAAACGGAACTCCACATCCGGGGATTCGATGAGCTCCTGCTCGGCGGCGCGGACCTTGTCGATCACCTGGGCAATGTCCTTGGCGTCGCCGTACTGGTAAGCCAGCTTCAGGTACCCCTGGAAATGCCGGGCCTCGCTCTTGAGCAAACCGAAATAGAACTTGCCCAGCTCCTCGTCCAGATGCGGCACCAGCGCTTCGAATCGCTCGCAACTGCGGGCCTCGATGAACGCCCCCACCACCAATGTATCCACCAGCTTTACCGGCTCGTGACTGCGCACCACCTTGCGCAGCCCCGAGGCATAACGCCCCGCCGACAGCTGGCGCAATTCGATCTTGCGGCGTTTCATCAGGCGCATGACCTGTTCGTGGTGCACCAGTTCTTCCCGGGCCAGGCGCGACATCATGTTGATCAGATCGACGTGGGAATGATACTTGGCGATCAGGCTCAACGCGGTGCTGGCGGCCTTGAATTCGCAGTTCTTGTGGTCGATCAGCAGGGTTTCCTGATCGGCCAGCGCGGCCTGGATCCAGCCGTCGGGGGTGCGGCAGCCAAGGAACTCGTGAATTTCGGGAAGGATCATGGGGCTCACGGAAAAATAGGTTCAAAACGAAGGGCGCCGATTATACCGGCCTGCCCGCAGACCACCAGTCGCCAACCGTTGATATGCATCAAGTCACCGAATCGTCGGCAGCAACTATAGTTGTGCAACGCCGTGCCTTTTCATTTTCAGGAGATAGCGATCATGCAAGCCGTACGCAGCATTCTGGTGGTCATCGAACCCGAACACTCCGAAAGCCTGGCGCTCAAACGGGCGAAGCTGATCGCCGGTGTGACCCAGGCCCAGTTGCATCTGCTGGTGTGCGACCCCAAGCATGATCACAGCGCCATGTTGGGTGTGCTCAAGGCCGCTTTGCTGGAAGACGGTTACAACGTCACCACCGAGCAGGCCTGGAACCAGAGCCTGCATCAAACCATCATCGATGTGCAGCAAGCCGAAGGCTGTGGTCTTGTGGTGAAGCAGCACTTTCCCGACAGCGCACTGAAAAAGGCCCTGCTGACACCCGAGGACTGGAAATTGCTGCGCGAATGCCCTTCCCCGGTACTGTTGGTGAAAACCGCTGGCTCATGGAAAGACAAAGTGATCCTGGCAGCTGTCGACGTGGGCAACGCCGACGGCGAACATCGCCACCTGCACGACACCATCATCGATCATGGCTATGACATTGCAACCCTGGCCAAGGCGCACTTGCACGTGATCAGCGCCCACCCGTCGCCGATGCTGTCGTCGGCCGACCCGACGTTTCAACTCAGCGAAACCATCCAGGCGCGCTACCGCGAGCAATGCAAGTCGTTCCAGGCTGAATTCGACATCGACGATGAACACCTGCACATCGAGGAAGGCCCGGCGGACGTGTTGATTCCGTTCATGGTGCACAAACTGCAGGCGGCGGTGACGGTGATCGGTACCGTGGCGCGTAGCGGGTTGTCAGGGGCGTTGATCGGTAATACGGCGGAAGTGGTGCTTGATGCGGTGGAGAGCGATGTACTGGTGCTCAAGCCGCAGGAGATCGAGGATCATCTGGAGGAAATGGCCGTCAAGCGTTGAGGCCGAACATGCTTTTGTGGCGAGGGGGCTTGCCCCCGTTGGGTCGCGAAGCGGCCCCTTGCATTCCGGCAGATGTACTGTGCCAGCTCAATTTGCGACGGCTGCGCCGCCGAGCGGGAGCAAGCTCCCTCGCCACAGTTCGGTGGCTCAGCCGCCGAAGGCGTCCTTGAGGAACCCCGGCGCAATGTAGCGCTGGTAATGCGCCTCGGAGAGCAGGAAAAATTCCCGATCAATGGCATCGCGCAATTCCGGCAGGTTCCACTCGCGAAACTCCGGCAGCAACACCATCCCGTAAGCTTCCAGATTATTGATCACCCGCGCGCCCCGGGCGATCAACTGGTAGGCCCAGCAATATTCCGACTGATGGGGCACGAAACGGATCTTGCGCTGTTCCAGTTGCATTCGCAGCAATGCCGGGTCGAAAATTTCCACCTTGGCGGCCATCACCTGGGACAGCAACTGCTCGAGACGCAGCCATACCGCGCGCTTTTCTTCCTCGTTGTAACCGTTCCAGTGGATCACTTCATGGTGGAAACGCTTGCAGCCACGGCACACCAGGTCACCGTAAACAGTGGAGCAAAGGCCGACGCACGGCGTCTTGATGGTCTGATTGGGCATAGGTAGGCAAAAACGCGAAAAGCAGAACAGGCCGGCATGTTAGCCCTTTGTCCGATATTCATCACCCCTCAAAGTCAAAGGGTTAAGGTCAATGGCACCTTGCTGGCCGCCTCCACCAAAGTCCAATAAAACCTGACTTACCTTAATTTTTTTTTTGCCGTAGAATCAGCCTGCCTTTTTAGGCGCCAATGTCCGTTAGAAGCTGTTTTCAAAGCGTCACGAGCACAGTCGTTCCTTCAGAGCGGTGTTGGCGATGGGTTTTTCCAGCGGGGAAAAGCCCAACGCCAACCCTCATCAGCTCCCGTTCTGCAGGCGTAAAACTTTGAAAGCAGCTTCTGTAAGGAATTGTCGGTAATTCTGGCTAAGTGGCTCACAACGCCATGCAGCGCATGAGTACGGCAATTTCGGGATGAGCGTCCCGGACACCCATTTGGGACCACTGATGAGGGTAATAACTGTGCTTGAAGCCTACCGCAAACATATCGAAGAGCGCGCAGCACTGGGTATCGTTCCCCAGCCGCTAAACGCCGAACAAACTGCAGGCCTGGTCGAGCTGCTGAAAAATCCCCCGGCTGGCGAAGAAGCATTCCTCGTTGACCTGATCACCAATCGCGTTCCGCCAGGCGTGGACGAAGCAGCCTATGTAAAGGCCGGCTTCCTGTCCGCCCTCGCCAAAGGCGAAGCCAAATCCCCCCTGATCGACAAGAAGCGCGCTGTTGAACTGCTCGGCACCATGCAGGGCGGCTACAACATCGTGACGCTGGTCAACCTGCTGGACGACGCCGAACTGGCTCCGGTAGCTGCCGAAGAACTCAAGCACACCCTGCTGATGTTCGATGCCTTCCACGACGTGGCTGAAAAAGCCAAGAACGGCAACGTTCACGCCAAAGGCGTCCTGCAATCCTGGGCGGACGGCGAGTGGTTCGTGAAGCGCCCGACCCTGGCCGACAAGATCAGCCTGCGCGTGTTCAAGGTCACCGGCGAAACCAACACCGACGACCTGTCCCCTGCGCCTGATGCCTGGTCCCGCCCGGACATCCCGCTGCACGCCCTGGCCATGCTGAAAATGGCTCGCGACGGCATCGTGCCTGACGCACAAGGCGTCACCGGTCCGATGAAGCAGATCGAAGAAATGCGCAACGCCGGCTTCCCTATCGCCTACGTCGGTGACGTGGTCGGTACCGGTTCTTCGCGTAAATCGGCTACCAACTCGGTGCTGTGGTTCTTCGGCGACGACGTTCCTTACGTGCCGAACAAGCGTGCCGGCGGTTTCTGCTTCGGCAGCAAGATCGCTCCGATCTTCTACAACACCATGGAAGATGCTGGCGCACTGCCAATCGAATTCGACGTTTCCAACATGCACATGGGCGACGTGATCGACCTGTACCCGCATGCTGGCAAAGTCTGCAAGCACGGCACCGACGAAGTCCTGACCACCTTCGAAATGAAGACCCCGGTCCTGTTGGACGAAGTACGTGCCGGCGGCCGTATCCCGCTGATCATCGGCCGTGGTCTGACCGAGAAGGCTCGTACCGAGCTGGGTCTGCCACCTTCGACTCTGTTCAAGAAGCCTGAAGCACCGGCTGAAAGCACCAAGGGTTTCACCCTGGCGCAGAAAATGGTCGGCAAGGCTTGCGGCGTGACCGGCGTTCGTCCGGGCACCTACTGCGAACCGAAGATGACCACCGTGGGTTCCCAGGACACCACCGGCCCCATGACCCGCGACGAACTGAAAGACCTGGCGTGCCTGGGCTTCTCGACCGATCTGGTGATGCAGTCCTTCTGCCACACCGCGGCTTACCCTAAGCCGATCGACGTGACCACCCACCACACCCTGCCTGACTTCATCATGACCCGCGGCGGCGTTTCCCTGCGTCCGGGCGACGGCATCATCCACTCGTGGCTGAACCGCATGCTGCTGCCAGACACCGTCGGTACCGGTGGTGACTCGCACACCCGCTTCCCGATCGGCATCTCGTTCCCGGCCGGTTCCGGCCTGGTCGCGTTCGCCGCTGCCACCGGCGTCATGCCGCTGGACATGCCTGAGTCGATCCTGGTTCGCTTCAAAGGCGAACTGCAGCCAGGCGTCACCCTGCGTGACCTGGTTCACGCCATTCCTTACTACGCGATCCAGGCTGGCCTGCTGACCGTAGAGAAGAAAGGCAAGAAGAACGCCTTCTCCGGTCGCATCCTGGAGATCGAAGGTCTGCCTAAACTGACCGTAGAACAAGCGTTCGAACTGTCTGACGCCTCGGCTGAACGTTCGGCTGCCGGTTGCACCATCCAGCTGTCCAAAGAGTCGATTGCCGAGTACCTGCAGTCCAACATCACCTTGCTGCGCTGGATGATCGGCGAAGGCTACGGCGATGCACGTACTCTGGAACGTCGCGCTCAAGCGATGGAAGCCTGGCTGGCCAACCCTGAGCTGCTGCAAGCGGACAAAGACGCTGAATACGCTGAAATCATCGAGATCGACCTGGCCGACATCAAGGAGCCAGTGCTCTGCGCGCCGAACGACCCGGACGACGCTCGCCTGCTCTCCAGCGTTGCTGGCGAGAAGATCGACGAAGTGTTCATCGGTTCGTGCATGACCAACATCGGTCATTTCCGCGCTGCCGGTAAACTGCTGGAACAGGTCAAGGGTCAGTTGCCAACCCGTCTGTGGCTCTCGCCGCCGACCAAGATGGACGCTCACCAGCTGACCGAAGAAGGCTACTACGGCATCTACGGCAAGGCCGGCGCGCGCATGGAAATGCCGGGCTGCTCGCTGTGCATGGGTAACCAGGCACGTGTAGAGCCGAACTCGACCGTTGTGTCGACTTCGACCCGTAACTTCCCGAACCGCCTGGGTGACGGCGCGAACGTCTACCTGGCTTCGGCTGAGCTGGCGTCCGTGGCTTCCATCCTGGGTCGCCTGCCGACCGTCGAGGAGTACATGGAATACGCTGGCAAGATCGACAGCATGGCGGCCGATGTCTACCGCTACCTGTCCTTCGACCAGATCGCCGAGTTCCGTGAAGCTGCTGCGAACGCCAACATCCCGGTCGTTCAAGCCTAACGTTGCAACGCAATGAAAAACGCCGCCCATCGTGAGATGAGCGGCGTTTTTTATGCCTGAAGACTCACCTGTGGGGGAGCTTTTGTGGCGAGGGGGCTTGCCCCCGTTCGGCTGCGTAGCAGTCGTAAATTCGGTCAGCACTGTTTAGTTATGGAAATGCAGGGGCCGCTGCGCGACCCAACGGGGGCAAGCCCCCTCGCCACACAAGCCCTCCCACAAATTATGTGTTCAACCTGAGCGCCTGCTGCACCGCTCCATCCACACTCAACCCACTCAGCACCACCCCGCTTACCGCCACCTGCGGCAACACCGCCAACGCCAATTGTGCGTCGTCCTTGAGACGCGCCAGAATCAGCCGTTTGCCCTCCTGATGCACCCGCACAAAAAACTCCTGCAATGCCTCGATGCTGGTGCCATCCAGATCGGGGGACTCCTCAAGACTGAGAATCACCGTATGAACCGGCGTTTGCGAATGCCGGATCAAGCGCAAGGCAGCGCCAAGAATCCGCTCGACGTTGGCAAAGAACAACGCCTCACCCGGCCGCACAATCAACACGCCCGGCACTGCTTGCGCCGTTGGATGGCGCTGCAAGTCGACAAAATCGCGACCGCCATCGATGCGCCCCAAAATCTGGATATCCGCCGCCGACATCTGCTTGAGCATCAGCAACACACTGATCGCCACTGCCACCAGCAAGCCGTCCAGCACCCCCAGCAGCAACACCGCCCCCACGGCACAGATCACCAGCAAGCGGTCTCGACGCCAGATGAAATAGCGTCCCAGCGGCTGCAGGCTCAAGCCGCGTCCCAGGGCATGGATGACGATGGCGGCGAGGATCGGTTCCGGCGTCAGCGCGATGTAAGGCAGCACCGTCAGCACAATGACCAGCACCACCAGCGCCGCCACGATACCGGCCAGGCGTGAAGTGGCACCCGCCGCCTCATTCGCCGACGTGGCCGAATACCCCGCTCCCGCCGGCATGCCGTGGAACAGGCCGGATAGCAGGTTGGAGGCGCCGAGGGCCAGCAGATCGCGGTTCGAGGTCACGCGATCACCGTGCTTGAGCGCATAGGCACTGATCGAGCCATAAGACTCCGCGTACAGAATCATCACCATGGCGAACGCCAATTCACCCAGACGCAGCCAGTCGGTAAACGGCAATACCGGCAACCTCGGCACCTCCAGGCTCAGGTCGATTACGCCGATCAGCTTCACGTCATAGGCCGGCAGATCCAGCCACTGCCCCGCGGCAATACCGATCACCACCACCAACAATCCACCTGGCAGGCGCCGAAACCGGGCGAACAGCCATAACAAGGCCAGCGCCACCGCCCCGACACCAGCTGCCACCCAGTTCCATTGCGGCAATTGTTCCAGCAGTTGCGGCAGAAAGCGCACCAGGTTGGCATCGGTCAAATGCACGCCAACCACGCTGGCAACCTGTTTGAGAATGATGGTCAGCGCCAGGCCAAAGGCGAAACCACGCAGCACCGGTTTGGCGATGAACGACGTCACGCTGCCGAGCTTGAACAGCCCCGCCAGCAAGAAAAACACCCCGGTCACCAGGACCAGGCCGATAGCCAGGGTCGAGCGAAGCCCGGGATTGCCATTGGCCAGGGTGGCGGTCGCGGCGGCCAGCACGGCGGCGGAGGATGAAGTGGCCGAGACAATCGCAAAGCGGCTGGTGCCGAACACGCCATAACACAACAACCCGGCGAACAAGGCAATGACCCCGGCCTGGGGCGCCAGTGCGGCGATGCTTGAATAAGCGACCGCTTCGGGCAGCAGCAGGCCGGCAATCGACAGACCGGCCAACAGGTCCTGCCAGCGGTTGGGTTGCTCGGTGGGATTTACGTTGGGGGCGCTCGACAATCCGGTGTCTCCAGGCGAAAAAAAGCCGCTGCACGTATCACGTGCAGCGGCCACTGTAGCTGTCAATCCGGCACTGCGCGAGCAGGCCGGTCGATCACGCGGTCAGCGAATAGACCAACGCCGAAATCGCCACCAGGCCCACCGCCGTCACGAAGACGTTGGACGCCTGACCGCGATAGCGCGCCATCGCCGGCACCTTGCGGATGGCGTACATCGGCATCAGGAACAGGATCGCCGCGATCACCGGGCCACCGAGGGTCTCGATCATGCCGAGAATGCTCGGGTTCAGCGTGGCAACGATCCAGCACACTACCAGCATGAACGCAGCGGTCATGCGGTCCAGGGCCTTGGCCGACGGACGCTTGCCGCTCTTGACGATCAGGCCCTTGAGACCTTCGCTGGCGCCGATGTAGTGCCCAAGGAACGACTTGGAAATGGCCACGAAGGCAATCAACGGCGCCGCGAAGGCGATGGTCGGATTGCTGAAGTGGTTGGCCAGGTACGACAGGATCGACAGGTTCTGCGCCTTGGCTTCAGCCAGTTGCGCTGGCGACAGGGTCAGCACGCAACTGAAGACGAAGAACAGCACCATCACCACCATCAGCAGGTGGGCGCGAGACAGGATCTGCGAGCTGCGCTCCTCGGCGTGCTCACCGTAGCGACGCTTCTGGTCCACGGCGAACGCCGAGATGATCGGCGAATGGTTGAACGAGAACACCATTACCGGGATCGCCAGCCACAGGGTGTGCAACAGCGCCGAGGGTGCCGGCACGCTGCTGGCGGTGCTCAGGATGCCGCCGTTCCAGTGCGGAACCAGGTACACCGCCAGGAACAGCAGCGCGACGATGAACGGATAGACCATCAGGCTCATGGCCTTGACGATCAGTTGCTCGCCGCAACGCACCACCGCCAGCAGACCAAGGATCAGCACCAGCGACAGCGCGGCGCGCGGTGGCGGCGTGATGTGCAGTTGATGCTCGAGGAAACTGCCCACGGTGTTGGTCAGCGCCACGCTGTAGATCAGCAGGATCGGGAAAATGGCGAAGAAGTACAGCAAGGTGATCAGCGCACCGGCCTTGATGCCGAAATGCTCTTCCACCACTTCAGTGATGTCGGCGCCTTCGCGACCGGACAGCACGAACCGGGTCAGCCCGCGGTGTGCGTAGAACGTCATCGGGAACGCCAGCAACGCCAGGACCAGCAGCGGCCAGAAACCGCCGAGGCCTGCGTTGATCGGCAAAAACAGGGTACCCGCACCAATCGCCGTGCCAAACAGGCCAAGCATCCAGGTGGTGTCTTGGCGATTCCAGCTCGACAGCGTTGCTGGTGTCGCGTCTACATAGCGTTCGTTAACGCTATTGGCCTGATCATTCATCCGGTGGGATCTCCACATTCCGGTCACTTGCCACCCGGCCAGGACGCGTCGGAATACCCGACAGGCAGCGCCCGGCCGAAACAGGGGCGGCATTCTGGGGGATTAGTGAGCAGAAGCAAAGACTTAGGTGAGGAACGGTGGTACCAAATGGGCGCAAAACCTGTGGGAGCGGGCTTGCTCGCGAAGGCGGCGGCACATTCGGCATTGATGTGTCTGGCACACCGCTTTCGCGAGCAAGCCCGCTCCCACAAGGAATGGCAGCGTATTCAAGGCTGCGTTTCATCGCCAGACAGCATCCATTGCTTGATAAAGGTCTACCATCATGTATTTTTAACCCACCTGCATTCCTTCTGGAGTCTTCCCATGCCACTGGTTCGCGTCGACATCAAAAAACATCAGGACCCCACCCACGCCAAGCGCATCGGCCAACTGATCTATGCCGCCATGCACAGCACCATCGGCGTGCCGGAAAACGATAACTTCCAGATCCTGAACGAACACGATGAGCAGCATTTCATCTTTGATCCCGGTTACCTGGGCATCGACCGCACCGACCAACTGGTGGTGATCCAGATCACCATGAGCGAAGGCCGGACCATCGAGCAGAAAAAACGTCTCTACAAAACCATCGCTGAAAGCCTTAATGCAGAGCTGGCCGTACGCCTGGAGGACGTTTTCATTAACCTGGTGGAAGTGAAAAAAGAGAACTGGTCGTTCGGCAATGGAATTGCCCAGTACGCCCTCTGATATTCAACCTGCGAACCGAGAGTTACCCATGCCCCGAGTTTCCCGTAAACAAGCCGACCTCAACCGCGAGACTATCGTCGATGCCGCCACGCGGCTGTTTCGCGAACGCGGCTTGCACGGGATCAGCGTGGTCGATGTGATGGCCGCCGCGGGCCTGACCCACGGCGGCTTCTACGGGCACTTCGAATCCAAAGAAGCCCTGGCGCAGGAAGCCAGTGGCCGGGCCTTCGAGCAGGCCGCGCAACGCTGGCAAGCGCGGGTGGCCGGGCATGACAACAAGGACGCCGCTCATCGCGCCGTGGTCGAGCTCTATATGTCCGACGAAAGCCGGGACAATCCGGGCGACGCCTGCCCGGTGGTGGCCTTCGCCGGAGACATGTGCCACGAGGCCGCCGACAGCGGTTTGCGCCAAACCTACCTGCAAGGCCTGAACAACCTGCTCGACTCCCTGGGTACGCTGCTGGACACAGAGGATGCAGCCAGTAAACGGCAGCAGGCGCTGGTGCAGTACTCGTTGATGTTCGGTGCGCTGATGCTGTCCCGGGCCACCCGCGGCGATCCGTTGTCGGACGAGATTCTCGAAGCCGCACGCGCCGCTCTCATACCCCGCAATCCCGGGAAACTGTAGGAGCCAGCTTGCTGGCGATGAACTCAAGTGCACCGCGTTTATCCAGGTCACACGCGTCATCGTTAACGACCATCGCTGGCAAGCCAGCTCCTACAAGGGACCGCGTTCCAGTCGAAACAGTGTGAACGCCAAACTGTAGGAGCCGGCTTGCTGGCGATGGACTCAAGTGCGCCGCGTTTATCCAATTCATACGCGTTATCGTTAACGACCATCGCTGGCAAGCCAGCTCCTACAAGGGACCGCGTCCGAGTCGAAATAGTGTGAACGCCAAACTGTAGGAGCCGGCTTGCTGGCGATGGACTCCAGTGCGCCGCGTTTATCCAATTCATACGCGTTATCGTTAACGACCATCGCTGGCAAGCCAGCTCCTACAAGGGACCGCGTCCGAGTCGAAATGATGTGAACACCAAACTGTAGGAGCCGGCTTGCTGGCGATGGACTCCAGTGCGCCGCGTTTATCCAGGTCACACGCGTTATCGTTCACGACCATCGCTGGCAAGCCAGCTCCTACAAGGGACCGCGTTCCAGTCGAAATAGTGTGAACGCCAAACTGTAGGAGCCGGCTTGCTGGCGATGGACTCAAGTGCGCCGCGTTTATCCAATTCACACGCGTCATCGTTAACGACCATCGCTGGCAAGCCAGCTCCTACAAGGGACTGCGTTCCAGTCGAAATAGTGTGAACGCCAAACTGTAGGAGCCGGCTTGCTGGCGATGGACTCCAGTGCGCCGCGTTTATCCAGTTCATACGCGTTATCGTTAACGACCATCGCTGGCAAGCCAGCTCCTACAAGGGACTGCGTTCCAGTCGAAATAGTGTGAACGCCAAACTGTAGGAGCCGGCTTGCTGGCGATGGACTCCAGTGCGCCGCGTTTATCCAGTTCATACGCGTTATCGTTAACGACCATCGCTGGCAAGCCAGCTCCTACAAGGGACTGCGTTCCAGTCGAAATAGTGTGAACGCCAAACTGTAGGAGCCGGCTTGCTGGCGATGGACTCCAGTGCGCCGCGTTTATCCAGTTCATACGCGTTATCGTTAACGACCATCGCTGGCAAGCCAGCTCCTACAAGGGACCGCGTCCTGGTCGAAATGATGTGAACACCAAACTGTAGGAGCCGGCTTGCTGGCGATGGACTCCAACGCGCCGCGCTTATCCAGCTCATACGCGTTATCGTTAACGACCATCGCTGGCAAGCCAGCTCCTACAAGGGACGTAAACGCCGCAATAAAGGTCCGCAGGCTCCTACACTGACCGCAGCTGGCGGTTGCCAAGCTATCCTTGAATCAGCAATCTCACATCACGTCCGAGCCGATTTTTCGATGCCCACAGGGAGCCAAGCATGCCTGTAACCGTTCTGGTACTGGTTGAAACCATCAATGATTACCTGCCAATCCTCGAGCATCAGGGCTTTCACCTGATTCTGGCCCCGACGCCCGCCGAGCGCGCCGAAGCCATCGCCCGCCATGCCGGACAGATCGATGCTGTCCTCACCCGCGGCCCATTGGGGTTGTATGCCGATGAAATCGCCGCGCTGCCCAAACTCAGGATCATCTGCGTGATTGGCGCCGGCTATGAACACGTCGACCTGCAGGCCGCCGCCAACCGGGGCATCACCGTCACCAACGGCGCCGGGGTCAACGCCTCGTCCGTCGCCGACCATGCCATGGCGCTGCTGCTGTCGCTGGTGCGCGACGTACCCCGCTGTGATGCCGCCGTACGGCGCGGCGAGTGGCCGAAGATCATGCGCCCTTCCCTCGCCGGCAAACGCCTGGGCATCCTCGGCCTCGGCGCGGTCGGCATGGCCATCGCCAAACGCGCCGGCGCCGGGTTCGACATGAGCATCAGCTACCACAACCGCCAGCATCGCAGCGATGTGCCCTACACGTTCTGCTCGACCCCGACCGAACTGGCGCGCGCCTCGGACTTCCTGATCGTCGCCACGCCCGGCGGCCTGGGCACCAAGCACCTGATCAATCGCCAGGTGCTCGACGCGTTGGGTCCCAAGGGGTTTATCGTCAACATCGCCCGGGCCAGCGTGATTGCCACCGCTGACCTGATCATCGCCCTGGAGCAACGCCGGATCGCCGGTGCGGCACTGGATGTGTTCGATCACGAACCGCAAGTGCCGGATGCGCTCAAGACCCTGAGCAATGTGATCCTCACGCCGCATGTCGCCGGGCTGTCCCCGGAAGCCACCCAGGGCACCGTCGAACTGGTGGGCAAGAACCTCGTGGCGTTTTTCTCCAATCAACCGGTGCTGACGCCGATCGACTTGCCGCCGACCCTGAGCCAGGTCGCTCACTGACGGTGATTCAAACACCTGTATCAAAAACAATGATTGGCCGGCAACACGCTCACCTATAAGAGCCGTTCGCGGTTGTGGGGGAGCGGTGTGCGCATTAGATTAGCCAATAGTTTCAGGCCTCCAGAATAAGCAGAAGGGATAAGCATGGCGCTTAATGACCAGTCCACCCGTATCCGCACCGGCGAAGAGCTCGATGCGAGCCTGATCGATCCGTACCTCAAGGCCCATATTCCGGGGCTCAGCGGTTTGCCGCAGATCAGCCAGTTTCCGGGCGGCGCTTCAAACCTCACCTACTTGCTGGAATACCCCGAACAGGAATTCGTCCTGCGTCGCCCGCCGTTCGGCCACAAGGCCAAATCCGCCCATGACATGGGCCGTGAATTCCGCATCCTCAATCAACTGCGCGATGGATTTCCGTACTGCCCGAAGGCCTACGTTCACTGCACCGACGAATCGGTGATCGGTGCCGAGTTCTACGTGATGGAACGGGTCAACGGCATCATCCTGCGCTCGGAACTGCCACCGGAACTCGGGCTGGATTCGGCAAAAACCGAAACCCTGTGCAAGAGCTTCATCGACAAGTTCGTGGAACTGCATTGCGTCGACTACAACGCCTACGGCCTGGGCGACCTGGGTAAACCCGAAGGCTACGTGGCGCGGCAAATCAAAGGCTGGAGCGATCGCTACGAAAAAGCCCTGACCCCCGATGCGCCCCAATGGGAAGAGGTCAAGGCCTGGCTCAATGACAAGATGCCGGCCGACCATCCGACCTCCAGCATCGTGCACAACGACTACCGCTTCGACAACGTCATCCTCGACCCGAACAACCCGATGCAGATCATCGGCGTGCTTGACTGGGAACTGACCACTCTCGGCGATCCGTTGATGGACCTGGGCAACACCCTCGCCTACTGGATCGAAGCCGATGATCCGGCGCCGGTGCAGATGATGCGCCGCCAGCCGAGCCACGCGCCGGGCATGTTGACCCGCCGCGAGTTCGTCGACTACTACGCCGAACGCTCGGGCATCCGCATCGACAATTTCGACTTCTACTACACCTACGGCCTGTTCCGCCTGGCCGGCATCGTGCAGCAGATCTACTACCGCTTCTACCATGGCCAGACCCAGGACAAACGCTTCGCGCAGTTCATTCACATGAACAAGCTGCTGGAGCAGATGAGCTTGCAGGTCATCCAGAAATCCAGCCTCTGACCACGATGCGATCCCCTGTAGGAGCGAGCTTGCTCGCGAAGGTCGTGAACGCTAACGCGCGATTACTGGCCAAACGCAGCAAGTCCGCCCTCACCGAACAGCATTAGCCTCTACCCCAGCATTCGACTGCATAAGAAGGAAATCCCATGTCCAAGACTCAGTTGTTCGACCTCGACGGCAAGATCGCTTTCGTCTCCGGCGCCAGCCGTGGCATCGGTGAAGCCATCGCCAAATTGCTGGCCCAGCAAGGCGCCCACGTGATCGTCTCGAGCCGCAAGCTTGAAGGCTGCCAACACGTCGCCGACGCGATCATCGCTGCCGGCGGCAAAGCCACCGCCATCGCCTGCCACATCGGCGAAATGGAACAGATCAGCCAGGTCTTCGCCGGCATCAAGGAACAGTTCGGCCGCCTCGACATCCTGGTCAACAACGCCGCGACCAACCCGCAGTTCTGCAACGTGCTGGACACCGACCTCAGCGCCTTCCAGAAAACCGTCGACGTGAACATTCGCGGCTACTTCTTCATGTCAGTCGAAGCCGGCAAGCTGATGCGCGAAAACGGTGGCGGCAGCATCATCAACGTCGCCTCGATCAACGGTGTTTCGCCCGGGATCTTCCAGGGCATCTACTCGGTGACCAAGGCGGCGGTGATCAACATGACCAAGGTGTTCGCCAAGGAATGTGCGCAGTTCGGGATCCGTTGCAATGCCTTGCTCCCAGGCCTCACCGACACTAAATTCGCCTCGGCGCTGGTGAAGAATGAGGCAATTCTGAATACCGCTTTGCAGCAGATTCCGCTCAAGCGTGTGGCGGACCCGAGTGAGATGGCGGGGGCGGTGCTTTACCTCGCCAGCGATGCTTCGAGCTACACCACGGGTGTTTCGCTGAATGTGGATGGTGGCTTCCTGTCCTGATTCTGGTTCCGAATGAAAAAAAGGCAGCCGATCAGGGAGATAGGCTGCCTTTAGTTCACACTGTTACCACCGGTCGCTCGGCAATCAAATCACTTTGGCCTGCTAACAAACTCAACCTACTCCGCTGCCGGATAGCAAACTGACTTTATTACCAGCTAATGGGCTATCCGCTTTAGGAACTAATGTAACTGTGCGCTTTGAACTACTAAGACAGGGAACTTCATTATTGGATACATCAACGCCATCAATTTAACGACAGCCTCATCCGACAGATTGTTCTAAATCAACTTGCTGACCGCAATTTTCAATGGATTAATCACTCCCCCCGCCCCTACCACAGAAATCTGGAAGGTGCCGCTTCTGTTATATCCGGTCACCTGCCAACGCCAATTGGGTCCTCCTATCCCTCCAAATGGCGGTGCACTTTGAATATCGCCCTGGGATAGCCCCTGTAAGAGCTGACAAGTCAACGTAATATTGTGTCCAGCGATCGGACTGCCCCGCTTAGGAACCAGCGTAACTTCCTGAGCCTGCCCCTTTATGAATACATTTCCACTGTCAGGCACACTTTGCCCATCAATCTTCACCTCAACTTCATCCCTCAGATCGCCCGATACCAATTTGCTGACGGTCAAGGTAATCGGTGTGGTCATGCCCTTACCCACCAATGCCAGTTGGAACGTTCCGCTATGTACCCTCCCCAATACTGCCCAGCTATAGGTGGTTTGCTCACTACCAAAGGCCGGTACACTCACCACGCTGCCGGCACTGAGACCGCTTTTGATTTCCCAAGTCAACGTGACCGGAAGGCCGTCCAGCGGGCTGTTGGGCTTGGGGGTCAACGTCACTATTCGACCATGATCCCGATAAAACCAATTGCCCTCGGCGGGCACGGCGGCGCCGGCAATCTTCACATCTGCCTCATCCGCCAGGTTGCTCGACAGCAACTTGCTGACAGCCAGGGTAATCGGTGTGGTCATGCCCTTGCCCGACAAGGCCAATTGGAAGGTGCCGCTCTTGGTGTTCCCGGTCACTGCCCAGCTATGGGTAGTTGGCTCACTGCCGAAGGCCGGTGCACTCACCACATTGGCGATATCGAGGCCACTTTTGATTGCGCAGGTCAGGGTAACTGGAAGGCCGGCCAGCGGGCTGTTGGGTTTGGGGGTTAGCGTCACCGTTTGCGGTTTGCCCCGGTAAAACCAATTGCCCCCGGCGGGCACGGCGACGCCGTCAATCTTCACGTCTGCCTCATCCGCCAGGTTGTTCGAAAGCAACTTGCTGATCGCAATTTTTATTGGAGTAGACATTCCCTGCCCTACCACAGAAATTTCGAAGGTGCCGCTTCTGGTATATCCAGTCAACTGCCACTTCCAGTTTGTAACTCCTACCCCCCCAAATGGCGGTGCACTTCGTATATCGCCTTGGAATAGCCCCTGTAACACCTTATAAGTCAGCGTAATATTGTGTCCGGCGATCGGACTGCCTGGCTTAGGGATCAACGTAACTTCCTGAGCCTGCCCCCTTATGAATACATTTCCACTGGCAGGCACACTTTGCCCACCAATCTTTACCTCAACCTCATCCGCCAGGTTACTCGACAGCAACTTGCTGACAGCCAAGGTAATCGGTGTGGTCATGCCTTTACCCGCCACCGCCAACTGGAAGGTGCCACTTCTGGTTGCCCCGGTTACTGCCCAGCTATACGTGGTTTGCTCACGGCCAAAGGGCGGCGCACTCACCACGTCGGAGGTACCGAGGCCGCTTTTGATAGCACAGGTCAGGGTGACTGGAATGCCGGCCAGCGGACTGTTGGGTTTAGGGGTCAACGTCACCGTTTGCGCCGTACCCCGGAAAAACCAATTCCCCCCGGAAGGCACGGCGACGCCGTCAATCTTCACGTCTGCCTCATCCGCCAGGTTGCTCGAAATCACCAGGCTTCGGTGCTCCCAAGGCACCACCACTTCCCGGCTGAAAAACACCAGGGAGATACGCCCGCTCTTGCCTGCATCCGGCTTAATCTTCCAATGGAACTTGCCATTGACGGGAGCCAACCAGGCGCCGAATTCCGGCGACGCAACAGGCTCCAATCCGCCATTGCCAGCCAGCCTCAGGTTGAGCTCCCGGGCGATCGCGGGGGGAGCTTCCACTGTCACTTCGCTCTCCTGTCCGCGGAACAAAACGAGTTCCGCCCCCCACTCCACTTTCGTGCCGTTGATAAACAACGTGGCTTGTTCCCAAGGACTTGGTTCAGCGGTTGCAGCTTTCAATTCGGTGGTCATTACGACGTTTCCTTTTCAGCGTTGGACATAAAAAACAGTCCATGAACTATCAGGAAAAATCGATACGCCGAGAACAACCATAAATGACAGGTAGGTTGGTGAAAAAAGTGTATTTCTCACCAATTTAGGAGTTTCTGATAGCAGCAACTATCAGAAATGACAGAAATAAAGATCATTCAGCATGGCCGCGCCGTTCACCAGCGCGGCCGTCACGCTGGTTTACTGGGTAACACACCGAGTCGTGGTGGTGACTCGGGTCACCTGCCCGTCTTCGCCCCGTACATCGCCCAGGACGTCGGTTTTATCCATGGCCTGGCAAGTGCGTTCAGGAGGGGGTGGAGTGACCGTTGGAGGG
>NZ_JAHBDR010000052.1:0-79196 GCF_019956575.1 Pseudomonas sp. A-R-19 | reverse complement strand
GCGGTGTATCAATCAACATGGAAAACGTCTGACACACCGCTATCGCCAGCAAGCCGGCTCCTACAGATATCAGGCGTACTTGCCGCTACTGCGAAGGCCGCGCCCGCAACCGCCGCCCAACCACATCCAGCACATCACAGCCATCGCGCAATGGAATGGCACAGAGCAAGGCAAAATCGCTGAGGATGAACGACTCACACTCGACCGAACCGCGCATGGACAGGTTCTCAAGCACTTGGGTGACAGCGCGGATTCTGTAGTTGGCGGCGTCGGTGAGGATGTCGAGTGGCGCATGGGTGTCGACGAACAGGGTGGGCATGTCGGAGCAGTTGCTGGTCAATGCCATGAAGCGGTTGTCGGGATGGGGGATTGGTTTTTTGTAGGGTGGATCGGGATGAATTGTTTTCATTTTTTAACCTCTGGTAGAAGTGGGACTACCATCGGCCTTCCTACGGGCTTGGGTGGCAGCCATACGCGGGGTAGGAATATCGAGACCAGAGAACTCGACCACGCCGAAGCGTGCCCGCGCACAGCCGCCGCAACAGATCTTACGGTCGCACGTTAGTGGCCGCAAATCAGGTGTCGATGCCAAGCGTGTCTCATGGTCTTAACGGGTTCCTACACCCCACCACTGAATGGTCAGTGACCACCAAAGACTATCGACGGAACTCACATCGCACCACTTCATGAAAACCGCTAGGTTTTGAAGGAAACGTCCTAGGACCTTGTCGAGAAAATTTCCAACCCGCCTGACGAATAGGGAGTGGCATGAAGAATGGGCACACCAACCAGATTGAGTGCCCATTTTTATTGGTCAGTTACCTGATTATCCCAGACATCGCTATCAGGCCAAGTAGCACCATGCCAGATACAACCCCTAGAAGAGTCCATTGCAACACTACGAGTTTTCGCCTGAGGTCATGGGGAAAATTGTTGAGATCTTCAGCAGTGACCATACCGCGCTTCAAAAAAAATCTGGGAAACGTAACAACGCTAGATATTGAATAAACCAGCCGAGTCTTACCTCTAAGCCCTGCGTCAATACGCGCAGAGACAGTTATAAGTGGAGAACTGTTTTGGAAATGATCTGACAGGACATCTCCCTTGGTGTAGCCCAAATGCAGAGCAACCCCAAATACAACAAGTGCCCCACCGAAAACTATTAGCCCTGATGCCAGGAATAGTGCGTCTGCAACGCTAATACTCATTGAGTGGCCTCGAAAATGCGGTCGCCCATTTTTTCACCAATAACGCTCCCAATAGCGCTGGAAGAAATAGAGCCTGCCCCGACCACAACAATACTGCAGACCAGTAATCCCAAACCGCCAGTTGGCACACCTAACCCAACACAAAGCCCGCCGACAGCTGAGGTTGATAGCGCAGCACCTACAATTCCGCCACCTACGACCCCCCCGGTAAAACTCCCCGTTTCAGTAAATTTAACCCTCTCGCATGTTTCGGTATCCCCTGCAGTACACACATCCTGAACCTTCAAGGCAGACGCCCCTCCGCCGACAGCTGTGCCCAGCCATCCGCCGTACTGAACGTATTTTGAAGCCCTCGCCACACCTTCAAGGTGGGTGGCGTAACCCGGTATTTGCCCAGCAGGGCTGGCATTGGTCCAGTGATGGACCAGACTTTGGCTTGAAATACCCAACATTTTTTTCAAATTGAAGTGGTTTGGGAATCCTATGCCCTTGCGGGTCAGTACCGTCATGTGGCTGTTCAGTTGTGCGAGCAGACGTTGGCGCTCTGCAAAGAACGCTGGCGAGCGCAGGTGCCCATCTCTTTGAAGCGTATTCTGTTGCAACGCTTCAATATCCCTCAAAGCATTGCCGACGCTATCCAGATTATTCTTGAAAATACTCGCGCCCACGCCAATAGCGCCGGAGCCATGGGTCAAGAAGGTCTGGATGACATCCCGGTGTTGCACCATGAAATCCGCTTCTTCCGGGCTAAGCGTTTCAAGCACCTGATTGGTCCTGGCTGCCACATCCATAAGCAGGGCTTCTTCACGAGTGCACTGGTAGTTATTGGGGTCGCTCAGCACGATCAGCGAGCCGGCTTTGACGTCGCGCAGGTTGGGATTGAGCAATTTGAATTTGCCCATCACTGCCGGGTCGCGAAGAGTGAAAAGCGAGGCCTCAAGCTGTTCGCGGGTGGTGCTCTTCGGAACGATGTAGAAGCCCGGCTCTACTAACTCTGCGCTGTTGTCACGCACCGGCACGGGAAGTGTTGGCATCGGCGCAAAGCTGGATGATCGTGACGCTACCGGAGCCCTCGCAGTGACAGGCTCGGCTTGCGCAGTAGCGGTTCGCGTGGTGTGTGGTGCAGCACTGCGCTCGGACTGGTAGCCCGCCGTGTCCTGCGACGGGATAAGCCCGGCTCTGCAAGGACAACTACTGAAGCTATCCAGCGACCCCGCCACCATCCTGCCATTGCTTTTGATGTAGGAAACACCGCCAGCGATCACGTAGCTCTTATTGTCTTTGCCGCAGGAAACCCGGTCACCGTCGCGCGCATGAGCGAAGCCAAACATCATGATGTGAGTATCGCCCTCCAGAACTTTGCCGCCGCAGGTGGTCTTGTCGCCCTCGCGAATGAAGTATCCCTTTGCCATTTACTGATCTCCCTCTCTACTGGCGCCTCAGTCATGGGAAGCGCGCCACGTCTAACGATGGATAACGCCGACTCGGGAAGAGCGGGCTCACGCAAAGTACGTGGACGGGGAGGAAACTCAATATGGCCGGGAAAATCAGGAAATTTCTCACGATTAGGAATGAAAAGGACCACGGACATTGGTAGTCAAATGCCCGCTCCTCATATCAAGGACGCAAAAAAAACGGCCCGCAACCTGAGGCTGCGAGCCGTTCTTTCATCCGCGATGGGATGACCTCAAACGATTACTTGTTCAAGCGGTAATCATTCTCTGCCGCCGCAAAACGCTGGAACATGCCGGCAGTCGGCGTGCCCATTTTGCTGACGATGTAGATCGCCAGGCTGGCGAAGATGAAGCCTGGAATAATTTCGTACAGGCCCAGCAGTTCGAAGTGTTTCCAGACGATCACGGTGATCGCGCCAACCAGGATACCGGCCAGTGCGCCGTTGCGGGTCATGTCTTTCCAGATCACGGAGATCAGTACGACAGGACCGAATGCAGCGCCGAAACCGGCCCAGGCGTAGCTCACCAGGCCCAGTACACGGTTTTCCGGGTTGGATGCCAGCGCGATAGCAATCAGGGCAACCAACAGCACCATGGCACGACCGACCCAGACCAGTTCAACCTGAGAAGCGGATTTACGCAGGAAGGTCTTGTAGAAGTCTTCGGTCAGGGCGCTCGAGCACACCAGCAACTGGCAGCTCAGGGTGCTCATGACGGCAGCCAGAATGGCCGACAGCAGGATACCCGCGATCCATGGGTTGAAGAGGATCTTGGCCAGTTCGATGAACACACGCTCGTGGTTCTCGGAGACTGCGCCAGCCACGTCCGGGTGTGCCGAGAAGTAGGCGATACCGAAGAAGCCGACTGCCACGGTGCCGCCCAGGCACAGGATCATCCAGGTCATGGAGATGCGACGGGCCTTGGCGATCGATTTAACCGAATCGGCAGCCATGAAACGCGCCAGGATGTGCGGCTGGCCGAAGTAGCCCAGACCCCAGCCCATCAGCGAGATGATGCCGATGAAAGTGGTGCCCTTGAGCATGTCGAAGTTGCTTGGATCTTGCGCTTCGATAGCCAGGAAAGTGGTGTCGACGCCGCCGGTAGCCAGCAGCACGATGATCGGCGTCAGGATCAGCGCGAAGATCATCAGGGTGGCTTGTACGGTATCGGTCCAGCTCACTGCCAGGAAACCACCGATGAAGGTGTAGGCAATCGTCGCCGCAGCGCCGGCCCACAGCGCGGTCTCGTAGGACATGCCGAAGGTGCTTTCGAACAGACGGGCACCGGCCACGATGCCGGAAGCGCAGTAAATGGTGAAGAACACCAGGATCACGACGGCGGAGATGATCCGCAGCAGGCCGCTCTTGTCTTCGAAACGGCTGGCGAAGTAGTCCGGCAGGGTCAGTGCATCACCGTTGTGCTCGGTCTGCACGCGCAGGCGGCCGGCGACGAACAGCCAGTTCAGGTAGGCGCCGACGATCAGGCCGATGGCGATCCAGCTTTCGGAAAGACCGGACATGTAGATCGCGCCGGGCAAGCCCATCAACAACCAGCCACTCATGTCGGAGGCACCGGCGGACAGTGCGGTCACGACGCTACCCAGGCTACGGCCGCCCAGAATGTAGTCGGAAAGGTTGTTGGTGGAGCGATAGGCCATCAAGCCGATCAGCACCATTGCTGCGATATAGATCACGAACGTGATCAGGGTTGGATTGCTTACGCTCATTAAGTTACGCCCTGGCTTTGTTTTTATGTAGCGGCGGCTGGTGAACCGCTCGCAAACGCATACGTTTGACAGACGATCCGGATTCCCGCGCATTTATGACTGATGTTTCCCCAGGAAAGCCATCAGCCGGAGCACCCGGATTTTGTTCTGGTTGCACCTTGGGCGCGAATGCTATTCAACAAAGCAAATAAGGTGCAACCAGTTTCTTGAGAATAAGTTGCACCCTAGTCGTTTTGCGATAAATCCTACGGTTTTTACTCCCTTTTACGGTAGTCCGGGTGCGTTACTAGAAGTAAAAGCACCATGCAGAAGCGCCAGATCCTACCTGCTGTTCTATTCCCGACAAGCTGCTACACATTCCGACAAAAAAGGGTTGCACCCGGTTGCACCTATGTCAGCGCACGGCTAATCTTGCCGCCAGCTGAGGCCACGCAGTCGTGGCAAACATGAGGATAAAAACATGGCTACCACCACCCTTGGGGTCAAACTTGACGACCCGACCCGCGAACGCCTCAAGGCCGCCGCGACCTCGATTGATCGCACGCCGCACTGGCTGATCAAGCAGGCAATCTTCAATTACCTGGAAAAACTCGAGGGTGGTGCAACCCTGACTGAGCTGAGCGGTTTGACCAAGGATTCCGACGACAGCGTCGACGCGCCTCTGGATCATGCCCACCAGTGCTTCCTCGAATTCGCCGAAAGCATCTTGCCGCAATCGGTACTGCGCGCTTCGATCACCGCCGCTTACCGTCGCCCTGAGCCGGAAGTGGTACCGATGCTGATCGAGCAGGCTCGCCTGCCGGCACCGATGGCCGAAGCCACCAACAAACTCGCTGCCTCGATTGCTGAAAAACTGCGCAACCAGAAGAGCGCTGGCGGCCGTGCCGGCATCGTTCAGGGCCTGCTGCAGGAATTCTCCCTGTCGTCCCAGGAAGGCGTGGCGCTGATGTGCCTGGCCGAAGCGCTGCTGCGCATCCCGGACAAAGGCACCCGCGACGCCCTGATCCGCGACAAGATCAGCACCGGTAACTGGCATCCGCACCTGGGCAACAGCCCGTCGCTGTTCGTCAACGCCGCCACCTGGGGCCTGCTGCTGACCGGCAAGCTTGTGTCGACCCACAACGAAGCCGGCCTGACGTCGTCCCTGAGCCGCATCATCGGCAAGAGCGGCGAGCCGATGATCCGCAAGGGCGTCGACATGGCCATGCGCCTGATGGGCGAGCAGTTCGTCACCGGCGAAACCATCGCCGAAGCCCTGGCCAACGCCAGCAAGTTCGAAGCCAAGGGCTTCCGCTATTCCTACGACATGCTGGGTGAAGCCGCGCTCACCGAGCACGACGCGCAGAAGTACCTGGCCTCGTACGAACAAGCCATCCACTCGATCGGCAAAGCCTCCCACGGTCGTGGGATTTATGAAGGCCCGGGCATCTCGATCAAGCTGTCCGCCCTGCACCCGCGCTACAGCCGTGCGCAGTACGAGCGCGTGATGGACGAGTTGTACCCGCGCCTGCTGTCGCTGACCTTGCTGGCCAAGCAATACGACATCGGCCTGAACATCGATGCCGAAGAAGCCGACCGTCTGGAGCTGTCGCTGGATCTACTCGAGCGCCTGTGCTTCGAGCCGCAACTGACTGGCTGGAACGGCATCGGTTTCGTCATCCAGGCTTACCAGAAGCGTTGCCCGTACGTGATCGACTACGTGATCGACCTGGCTCGCCGCAGCCGTCATCGCCTGATGATCCGCCTGGTGAAAGGTGCGTACTGGGACAGCGAAATCAAGCGTGCCCAGGTCGAAGGCCTGGAAGGCTACCCGGTCTACACCCGCAAGGTGTACACCGACGTGTCCTACATCGCTTGTGCGCGCAAGCTGCTGTCGGTACCGGAAGTCATCTATCCGCAGTTCGCCACGCACAACGCCCACACCCTGTCGGCCATTTATCACATCGCCGGTCAGAACTATTACCCAGGCCAGTACGAGTTCCAGTGCCTGCACGGCATGGGTGAACCACTGTACGAGCAGGTTGTAGGCAAAGTTTCCGAAGGCAAGCTGAACCGTCCGTGCCGCGTGTACGCTCCGGTCGGCACCCACGAAACCCTGTTGGCCTATCTGGTACGTCGGCTGCTGGAAAACGGCGCGAACACCTCGTTCGTCAACCGCATCGCCGATCAGTCGATTTCGATTCAGGAATTGGTGGCCGATCCGGTTGCTCAGATCGAGCAGATGGCGACCGTGGAAGGTGGTTTCGGCCTGCCGCACCCGCGCATTCCGCTGCCGCGTGACCTGTATGGCTCCGAGCGCGCCAACTCCAGCGGCATCGACATGGCCAACGAACATCGTTTGGCGTCCCTGTCCTGCGCGCTGCTCGCTACCGCACACAACCACTGGAAAGCGGCGCCGATGCTCGGCTGCGTCTCGAGCAACGAAGCTCCGGCACCGGTGCTGAACCCGTCCGACCTGCGTGACGTGGTCGGCCATGTGCAGGAAGCCACCGTCGAAGACGTCGACAATGCAATCCAGTGCGCCCTCAACGCTGCGCCAATCTGGCAGGCCACCCCGCCCGCCGAACGCGCCGCGATCCTGGAACGTGCCGCCGATCTGATGGAAGCCGAGATCCAGCCGTTGATGGGCCTGCTGGCTCGCGAAGCCGGCAAGACTTTCGCCAACGCCATCGCCGAAGTGCGTGAAGCCGTGGACTTCCTGCGTTATTACGCGGTGCAGGCGCGCAACGACTTCACCAATGACGCTCACCGCCCATTGGGTCCTGTGGTGTGCATCAGCCCGTGGAACTTCCCGCTGGCGATCTTCAGTGGTCAAGTGGCTGCAGCCCTGGCCGCCGGTAACCCGGTATTGGCCAAGCCTGCGGAGCAAACTCCTCTGGTCGCTGCCCAAGCCGTACGCTTGCTGCTCGAAGCCGGTATCCCTGAAGGCGTGCTGCAACTGCTGCCAGGTCGCGGCGAAACCGTCGGTGCCGGCCTGGTCGGCGACGATCGCGTCAAAGGCGTGATGTTCACCGGTTCCACCGAAGTCGCGCGCTTGCTGCAACGCAACATCGCCGGTCGCCTGGACAGCCAGGGTCGCCCTATCCCGCTGATCGCCGAAACCGGTGGCCAGAACGCGATGATCGTCGACTCTTCGGCACTGACCGAACAAGTCGTGATCGACGTGGTTTCCTCGGCTTTCGACAGCGCCGGCCAGCGTTGCTCGGCCCTGCGCGTCCTGTGCCTGCAGGAAGATTCCGCTGATCGCGTCATCGAAATGCTCAAGGGCGCGATGGCTGAAAGCCGTCTCGGTAACCCTGAGCGCCTGTCCGTGGACATCGGCCCGGTGATCGACGCCGAAGCCAAGGCGGGTATCGAGAAGCACATCCAGGCCATGCGCGACAAAGGTCGCAGCGTGTACCAGGTGGCCATTGCCGACGCCGAAGAAGTCAAACGCGGCACCTTCGTAATGCCGACGCTGATCGAACTGGAAAGCTTCGACGAGTTGCAGCGGGAGATCTTCGGTCCGGTGCTGCACGTGGTCCGCTACAAGCGCAAGGATATCGATCAACTGATCGGCCAGATCAACGCTTCCGGCTACGGCCTGACCCTGGGCGTGCACACCCGCATCGACGAGACCATCGCCAAGGTGATCGACAACGTCAATGCCGGTAACGTCTACGTCAACCGCAACATCGTTGGCGCAGTAGTAGGCGTGCAGCCATTCGGCGGCGAAGGCCTGTCGGGCACCGGTCCGAAAGCCGGTGGCCCGTTGTATCTGTACCGTTTGTTGTCGACCCGCCCTGCGGATGCGATCGAACAATCCTTCGCTCGTGGCGATGCCGCCGCAGCACCGGACGTTCGTCTGCGCGAAGCCATGAGCAAACCGCTGACTGCCCTGAAAGCCTGGGCCGACAGCAACAAGTTCGCCGACCTGAGCACCCTGTGTGTGCAGTTCGCCGCACAATCGCAAAGCGGCATCACCCGCCTTCTGGCCGGCCCGACCGGCGAGCGCAACAGCTACGCGATCCTGCCGCGCGAGCACGTGCTGTGCCTGGCGGAAGTCGAAGGCGACCTGCTGACTCAACTGGCGGCGGTATTGGCTGTCGGCGGCTCGGCGGTCTGGCCGGAAACCGACTTGAGCAAGGCTTTGTTCGCACGCCTGCCGAAGGACATTCAGGCGCGCATCAAGCTGGTTTCCGACTGGAACAAGGACGAAGTGGTGTTTGATGCGGTTCTGCATCACGGCCATTCCGACCAGTTGCGTGCGGTGTGCCAGCAAGTGGCCAAGCGTGCCGGCGCCATCGTCGGTGTGCAGGGTCTGTCGCAGGGCGAAACCAACATTGCGTTGGAGCGTCTGGTGATCGAGCGCGCGTTGAGCGTTAACACTGCGGCGGCGGGTGGTAATGCGAGCTTGATGACGATCGGCTAAATAGCGATGCTGTCACGGTAAAAATGGGCGCCCTCATCGGCGCCCATTTTTTTGCCTTGTAGGAGCCGGCTTGCTGGCGATCAATACACTGCGGTGTGTCTGATGAACCGCCATCGCCAGCAAGCCGGCTCCTACAGGTCGATGTTTTGCCCATTTATCACCAACATCAATCATCCTGTTCAGTCTTTATCAGCAAGCCTAGACTCGGCCCATTCCAAAAAAAGGTAGGCCGCCATGTCCGAGACGTTGCTCAGTTCCCGCAATCTGGCTTTCGAGCTGTATGAAGTCCTCGATGCCGAGGGCCTGACCCAGCGTGAGCGTTTCGCCGAGCACAACCGGGAAACCTTCAATGCGGCGATTGGCACTGCCCGCAGCATCGCCGAGAAGTTCTTCGCTCCGCACAACCGCAAGGGTGACGAGAACGAGCCGCGCTATGAGAACGGTCAGGCGATTCTGATTCCGGAAGTGAAACCGGCGGTGGACGCCTTTCTCGAAGCCGGTTTCCTCAACGCCGCGCGCAGTTTCGAGGCGGGAGGCATGCAGCTTCCTACACTGCTCTCCCAGGCCTGCTTCGCACACTTTCAATCGGCCAATGCTGCTTCGACGTCGTACCCGTTCCTGACCATGGGCGCGGCGAACCTGATCGAGAGTTTCGGCACCGACGAGCAGAAGCGTCGCTTCCTGCAACCGATGATCGACGGCCGTTTCTTCGGCACCATGGCCCTGACCGAACCCCACGCGGGCTCGTCGCTGTCGGATATCCGCACCCGCGCTGAACCTGCGGCCGACGGCACTTATCGCCTCAAGGGCAACAAGATCTTCATCTCCGGCGGCGATCATCCGCTGTCGGAAAACATCGTGCACATGGTGCTGGCCAAGTTGCCGGACGCGCCGGCCGGGGTGAAGGGCATTTCGCTGTTTATCGTGCCCAAGTTCCTGGTCAACGACGACGGCAGCCTCGGCAAGCGCAACGATGTGCTGCTGGCCGGGCTGTTCCACAAGATGGGCTGGCGTGGCACCACGTCTACCGCGCTGAACTTCGGCGATAACGGCGAGTGTGTCGGCTATCTGGTGGGCAAACCGCACCAGGGCCTGAGCTACATGTTCCAGATGATGAACGAAGCGCGGATTGGCGTCGGCATGGGCGCGGTGATGCTTGGCTACGCGGGTTATCTGTATTCGCTGGAGTACGCTCGCGAGCGTCCACAGGGCCGCGTGCCGGACAGCAAGGACCCGAACACCGCGCCAGTGGCGATCATTCAGCACGCCGACGTCAAACGCATGCTGCTGACGCAGAAGGCCTACGTCGAAGGCTCGTTCGACCTTGGCCTGTACACGGCGCGGCTGTTCGATGACACCACCACGCTTGAGACCGAAGCCGAGCGCAAACAAGCCCATGAGTTGCTGGACCTGCTGACCCCAATCGTCAAATCCTGGCCGTCGGAGTTCTGCCTGAAGGCCAACGAACTGGCGATCCAGATCCTCGGCGGCCACGGTTATACCCGCGAATACCCGGTGGAACAGTACTACCGCGACAACCGCCTGAACCCGATCCACGAAGGCACGCACGGCATTCAGTCGCTGGACCTGTTGGGCCGCAAACTGGCGCAGAACGGTGGTGCAGGGCTCAAGCAACTGATCCGCCTGATCGCCGACACCGCCGAACGCGCCCAGGCATTTGAGGCACTGACGCCACTGCGCGAGCCGCTGGAGAAGCTGGTGGCACGCCTGCAAACCGTGACCATCGGCCTGTTGACCGATCTGGCCCAGGGCAAGGTCAACAGCAGCCTGGCGAACTCGGCGTTGTACCTGAAAGTGTTCGGGCACACGGTGATCGGCTGGCGCTGGCTGGAACAGGCGATTCGCGCCGAGGAAGGTTTGGCCAAGGGCAATGCGGCGGATGTGAGCTTTTACAAGGGCAAGCTGCAGGCGGCGCGCTACTTCCTGACCTGGGAAGTGCCGGGTTGCCACCATGAGCTGGCGATTCTTGAGGCGCGGGATGATGTGTGCCTGGGCATGCAGGATGAGTGGTTCTGATCCCAAGTATTTGTAGTGCTGCTTAGATCCATTCGCGAGCAAGCCCGCTCCCACAGGTGAATGCATTCCAACTGTGGGAGCGGGCTTGCTCGCGAAGACGTCCGCGCAGACGCCACATCACCCCAGCTTGAACCCACCCATCTGCCGCGCCAGATCATCCGCCAGGCGCTGCAACGTCTGGCAGTCCTCACGACAGGCCCTGACCTCCCCAGCCGTCGCCCGCGCCAGATCGGAAATACCCTGCACGTTGCGATTGATTTCCTCGGTCACCGCCGACTGCTCTTCCGTCGCCGTCGCCACCTGATGGTTCATGTCACTGATGCGCTCGACCTGTCCGGTAATGGCGGTCAACGAGGTGCCGGTACGCTGGCTCGACTCGACGCCTGTGCCGGTCGCGGCTTGCCCGGAATGCATCGATGAAACGGCGTTTTCCGCGCCTTGCTTGAGGCTGCCGATCATCTGCTGGATTTCATCGGTAGAGGACTGCGTACGACGCGCCAACGTCCGCACTTCATCGGCCACCACGGCGAATCCACGCCCCATATCCCCGGCCCGCGCCGCTTCGATGGCGGCATTGAGCGCCAGCAGGTTGGTCTGCTCGGAAATCCCGCGAATCACCGCCAGCACCTGATCGATGGATGCCACTTGATGGGCCAGTTCACCCACAGCAGTGGCCGCGACACCGATTTCCTGGGACATGCTTTCAATGTGGCGGATCGAGCCGCCCACCACTTCCCGCGCCTGCATCGCCTCATCCCGGGCCGTTTGCGACGCGACCGCCGCGTTGCCGGCATTCTGCGCGATTTCCTGCACGGTCAGGCCCATTTCGTGAACCGCGGTAGCGACCATGTCGGTCATTTCCTGTTGGCGCCCGGAACGTTCGGCAGTGTTATCCACAACCCTGGCCACTTGCCCCACAGCGGTGCGCAAACGTTCGCTGGTGGTCAGCACTTCACCGATCATGTCGCGCTGACTATCCAGGAACCGATTGAAACCGCGAGCCAGATCGCCCAGCTCATCGGCACGACTGGAATCTAACCGATGGGTCAAATCTCCACCACCGCTACCGATGGCTACCAGCGCCGCTGTTACCTGACGAATCGGTCGTACCAACCCACGGGCCAGCAACACCACCAGCAACAGGCACACCATGGCCACCGCCAGGCCGATGCCGCTGCTCATCCACATCGCGCGGCGGGCCTCCGCGTAGATCTGCGATTGCGGCACTTCGGCCACCAGGGTCCAGCCGAGATCGCGCAGAGGCAGACTTAACGCAAGGAAGTCTTCGCCTTCACGCTCGAAGCCGCTACTGGTGGCAGCTTTTTGACTCATCACTGCTTGCGCGGCCGTAGCACCAATCTGCTCGGTCAGGCTGCGTTTACCGCTGAATTGCGCTTCAGGGTGCACCTGGATCAAACCGTCGGAACGCACGAGATAGACCTTGCCGCGCTCACCGAAGCTGAAGTTGTGGATCAGCTCCGACAGCTCTTTCATGCTCAGGCCAAGCCCGGCAACACCCACAACTTTACCGGCCTGCTCGACCTTGAGGTCAATGAAAAGCGCCAATTCTCCGGTGGCCGTATCGTTGTCAATATTGAGGGTGCGCGGCTGGTTGCTGTCGAGAAACGCGTAGAACCAGGCGTCTTTGGGATTGGAACGGCTGAGGGTCCGGTCCAGGCCTTTTTCGGTGATGTAGTGGTTGGACGCGGTGCCGACAATCAGCGCGGTAAAGGCTTTGTGTTCGGCCCGAATGCCTTCCAGATAGGTAGCGAAGGTGTTGGTCTGCGCGCTGTCTTCGCCTGCGGCCAGCCAGTCGCGCACCATGCTGTTGCTGGCGATGTCCTTGGCGGCGGTGAGGGGTTGAACGAGGATCCGCTCGATGTCGTTGCGCATCGCTTCGATGCTCGACGGCAAGGCTTGTTCGACCAGATAGCTCTGGGCGAGGCGGTTGACCACCAGGGTATATATGCCAACCACGATCAGAATACTGACGAGCAGAGCGGTGCCCATGCTCAGGATCAACTGCCATTGAATACTGCGTCGCCAGAACTGCATGGAGCACCCCCAAAGAATAAGAGGCTGAAACACTGCAACAGCCGTGCCGATTGTATACAAACCAATCGACAATCTATTCTTTGGTTGTGCGCAAAGCCGATCAGGCCTGATTGATCGTCTTGGAGATCACTTCAACCGTGGCGCTGACTTGCTCTTGGTAACGGTCGAGTTCGAGCTTGTGCTGCTTCTGCATTTCGATCTGCTGGGAGCACAGATTCATCGCCGCCAGCACCAGCAGGCGGTCACCGATCAGCGTCGGGTACTTCCTCTTGGTTTCGGCCAGGGCTGCCTTCAACATCATCGCGGCGTCCAGCAGGGTCTGCTCTTCCCCGGCCGGTGCCTTGATCGAATAGTCCTCCCCCAGGATCGAGACGACTTTTACCCCTGCGGCGTTGTAACTCATGCGCTGACAGGGCCTGCGCTGACGCGCTCAACCAGGGCCTGGATGCGAGCCGCCGTGGCGCCTTGCTTCTCCTCGTGTTCCATCAGGCTCAGTTGCAGGCTTTCATTTTCATCCTTGGCCTGGGCCAGTTCTGTGGTCAGGCTCTGGTTCTGTTGCACCAGATCACTTACAAGTTGTTCCAATTGGCTGAGGGATGCTTCCAACATTTTGATTATCCGGGCTTTTTCAAAGGGCGCGTACGATAAAGAAAAGTCACCGTGGATGCCAGGGTTATACAGGCGCAAAGCCTTGATTTTGCTGACGGGCGACCTTCCTCGCGAGTTTTAAAGACTGTGAATGGCCGATGTGGTTCCTGCACTTCGTCGCCACAAGGTGCAACCGGCCAAAACACGCGGGCTCAAGACTTCACTGCGGCGACCGATAAGTCATCCATACAGCAGCCTCAGCCGCGCACGGATGCGCTCTTTCCCGGTGAACGCCATGTCTCTTCGTAATATGAATATTGCCCCTCGGGCGTTCCTCAGCTTTGCCCTGATCGGTGGCTTGATGATGGTTCTGGGAGTGTTTGCCTTGAATCAGATGAGCAAGATCCGCGGCGCCGCCGAAAACATCACCAACAACAGTGTGCCGAGCATCAAGAGCCTGGACGAATTCACCCAGCTCACCTTGCGCCTGCGCGTGTTGTCCTACCGTTTGCTGGTAAACCGCGAGCCTGAGGTGCAGCAAAAAACCATGGAACTGCTGGAAACGCGCAACCAGCAGATTCGCGCCGCCCAGGCAACCTACGAAAAGCTGATCGCCAGCCCGCAGGAACGTGCAACCTACGATCAATACGTGCAGTTGCTGGGTCAGTACCGCCAGATCGAAGACCGGATGAAAACCTTGTCGCGCAACAATCAGGTCGATGAACTGCGCAGTTTGCTCAACACCGATTTGCTCAACAACTCCGAAGCGGTCAACACCGTGTTGAACCGCCTGCTGGAGATCAACACCCAGCAAACCAACGACACCAACCAGCAGGCGGCGGATCAATACGATTCGGCGTTCAACCTGGTGATTGCCCTGCTCGTGATCGCCACCGCCCTGACGTTGCTGCTCGCCTGGTTGTTGACCAACAGCATCACCCAACCGATCGCCAACGCCCTGAGCGCCGCCGAACAGATCGCCGAAGGCAACCTGACGCGCCCGATCACCGCTGACGGTGAAGACGAAGCCGGTCGTTTGCTGCTGGCCATGTCGAAGATGCAGGAAAAACTGCGCGACACGCTGCAGCGCATCTCCGGCTCGGCCACGCAGCTTGCATCCGCTGCCGAAGAGCTCAACAGCGTCACTGACGAAAGTGCCCGGGGCCTGACCCAGCAGAACAACGAAATCGAACAGGCCGCCACTGCGGTCAACGAAATGACCAGCGCCGTGGAAGAAGTCGCGCGCAACGCGGTCAGCACATCCGAAGCCTCGAAGAACGCCACCTCATCGGCCGGTGACGGTCGCGATCTGGTGCAGGAAACCGTGAGCGCCATCGAACGCATGAGCGCCGATGTGCAGAGCACCGCGACCCTGATCGGCGACCTGGCCAACGAGTCGCGCGATATCGGCAAGGTACTGGATGTGATCCGTGGCCTGGCCGACCAGACCAACCTGCTGGCCTTGAACGCCGCCATCGAGGCCGCCCGCGCCGGTGAGGCCGGTCGTGGTTTCGCCGTAGTGGCCGATGAGGTTCGTGCCCTGGCCCATCGCACTCAGCAATCGACCAGTGAAATCGAACGCATGATCGGCAGCATCCAGACCGGCACCGGGCATGCAGTGGATTCGATGCGCAACAGCACCGAACGCGCCGAGTCGACCCTGAACATCGCCCGCGGTGCCGGGATGTCGCTGGACACCATCAACAGTGCCATCGTCGAAATCAACGAGCGCAACCTGGTGATCGCCAGCGCCGCCGAAGAACAGGCGCAGGTGGCCCGTGAAGTGGATCGCAACCTGGTGAACATTCGCGACCTGTCGGTGCAGTCGGCCACCGGGGCGAATCAGACGAGTGCGGCGAGCAACGAGCTGTCGCGCCTGGCGGTGGACCTGAACACGATGGTTGGGCGGTTTAGCCTCTAATCGCCAACACAATACCTGTGGCGAGGGGGCTTGCCCCCGTTGGGCCGCGCAGCGGCCCCAAACTTGTTAACCGCGTACATCCATTAAATCGCGTCTACCGGATTTACGACTGCTTCGCAGCCGAACGGGGGCAAGCCCCCTCGCCACAATGATTTCACCCGGCGTGAAGAATCGCCCGCAAAACCTTTTTGACAGCATCACATTTCAACAGGTTAGAATCGCTGGCACGCAGACTGCATGGTCAGTTTGTGCCCGCCTTTCAGCTTCCTGGAGTACTGCCTTTGAATGCGACGACCATCAACAGCCTGTTCTTGATCGGCGCGTTGCTGGTAGGTGCGAGCATTCTGGTGAGCTCACTGTCATCGCGCCTCGGCATCCCGATTCTGGTGATCATCCTGGCCGTCGGCATGGCGGCCGGCGTCGATGGCGGCGGCATCATTTTCGACAACTACCCCACGGCTTACCTGGTCGGCAACCTCGCGCTGGCAGTGATCCTGCTCGACGGCGGCCTGCGCACCCGGGTGTCGAGTTTCCGCGTGGCGTTATGGCCGGCACTTTCACTGGCCACGGTCGGCGTGCTGATTACCACCGGGCTGACCGGCATGGCGGCTGCATGGCTGTTCAACCTGAACCTGATCCAGGGCCTGCTGATCGGTGCCATCGTTGGCTCCACCGACGCCGCGGCGGTGTTCTCGCTATTGGGCGGCAAAGGCCTGAACGAGCGGGTAACCGCCAGCCTCGAAATCGAATCCGGCAGTAACGACCCGATGGCGGTGTTCCTCACCGTCACCCTGATCGACATGCTCGCCAGCGGCCAGACAGGCCTGCACTGGAGCCTGCTGACCCACCTGCTACGCGAGTTCGGCATTGGCGGCGTCATCGGCCTGGGCGGCGGCTGGCTGATGCTGCAACTGGTCAACCGGATCAACCTGGCCACCGGTCTTTACCCGATCCTGGTCATTGCCGGTGGCCTGGTGGTGTTTGCCCTGACCAACGCCCTGCATGGCAGTGGCTTCCTCGCCGTGTACCTCTGTGGCCTGGTGATCGGCAACCGTCCGGTGCGCAGTCGCCACGGCATTCTGCACATGCTCGACGGCATGGCCTGGCTGGCGCAGATCGGCATGTTCCTGGTGTTGGGGCTGCTGGTGACGCCTCACGATCTGCTGCCTATTGCCCTGCCGGCACTGGCACTGGCGCTGTGGATGATTCTGTTTGCCCGGCCACTGTCGGTGGTGGTTGGCCTGCTACCGTTCAAAGCCTTCCATGGGCGCGAGAAAGCGTTCATTTCCTGGGTCGGCCTGCGCGGCGCGGTCCCGATCATTCTGGCGGTGTTCCCGTTGATGGCCGGCCTGCCCAACGCCCAGCTGTACTTCAACCTCGCGTTCTTTATCGTGCTGGTGTCGCTGCTGGTCCAGGGTACGAGCCTGCCATGGGTCGCCAAGCTGCTGAAGGTCACGGTCCCCCCGGAGCCTGCGCCCATCTCGCGCTCGGCCCTGGAAGTGCACGTCACCAGCGAGTGGGAGCTGTTCGTTTATCGCCTCGGCGCGGAGAAATGGTGCATCGGTTCGCCCCTGCGCGAGCTGAAAATGCCCGAAGGCACCCGTATCGCGGCCCTGTTTCGAGGCCAACAATTGCTCCATCCGTCGGGTAGTACGGTGCTCGAAGTCGATGATTTGCTGTGTGTCATCGGCCATGAACACAACCTGCCGGCCCTCGGAAAACTCTTCAGCCAGGCGCCACAACGGGGTCTTGATCTGCGCTTCTTCGGCGACTTCGTACTCGAAGGAGACGCCCAGCTGGCCGCGGTTGCGGCCCTGTACGGCCTGAAGGTCGAAGGCATCGACCCAGAGATGTCCCTGGGCCGGTTTATTGCCCAGAAAGTTGGCGGCGCGCCGGTAGTGGGTGACCAGGTCGAATGGAACAACACCATCTGGACCGTGGCGGTCATGGACGGGAACAAGATCGGCAAAGTGGGCGTCAGATTCCCCGAAGGAAGTCGCCCGGGTCCCGGTCTCTTCCTCTAAACTGCGTCCACTATCACTTGCTTGACCGGTCTTTATGCCTAACCTGCGCTCTTTTTTCGCCATCGCCCTGCTGGGCTTGAGTCTCTCTGTCGGTACTGTCGGTACATTGCAAGCGGCCGAACCGCCCTCCAGCGAAGCCGTGCAGGCGAGCCTGGACAAGATCGCCGACCGCAAACTGCCGGAAGCCGATCAGAAAGCCCTGCAAACCGTCCTGCAAAACACGCTGAATCAGCTCAACAACAAGCGTGATTACGAGCAGAAGCTGGCCGATCTCAAGCAAACGTTGAGCTCTGCACCCAAGCAGACGCTCGAGAACCAGCGTGAACTGACCCGCCTCAAGGCCAGCACCGTGGTGCCGGTGGCGCAGCGTTTCACCAAGGAACCGATCCAGCAGCTGGAACAATTGCTCACCGAGCGTTCCACCCAGCAAAGCGACCTGCAAAAAGCCCTGGCCGATGCAAACAGCCTGATCATCACCGCCCAGACCCGCCCCGAGCGCGCCCAGGCGGAGATTTCCAGCAGCCAGACGCGCATTCAGCAGATCAACAACATCCTCAAGAACGGCAAGGACGCCGGCAAGACCTTGAGCGCCGAGCAGCGCGACCTGCTCAATGCCGAGCTGGCAGCGCTGAACGCCCTGATCCCGCTGCGCCGCCAGGAACTGGCCGGCAATACCCAACTGCAAGACCTGGGCAACAGCCAGCATGACCTGCTGTCGGAGCGATCCGACCGCCTGGATCGGGAAATCCAGGAACTGCAAACCCTGATCAACCAGAAACGCCTGGCGTTGTCCCAGGAAACGGTCACCCAGCAATCCATCGAAGCGCAGAAGGCTGGCGGCAGCAGCCTGCTGGCCACCGAAAGCGCGGCCAACCTGAAGCTCTCGGACTACCTGCTCAAAAGTACCGACCGCCTCAACGAAGTCACCCAGCAGAATCTGCAGACCAAGCAACAGCTGGACAGCCTGACCCAGAGCGACTCGGCCCTGGACGAGCAAATCAACGTGCTCAAAGGCAGCCTGCTGCTCTCGAAGATTCTCTACAAACAGAAACAGGCGTTGCCGCGCCTGCGGCTCGACCGCAACCTGGCCGACCAGATCGCCGACATTCGCCTGTATCAGTTCGAAGTCAGCCAGCAGCGGGAGTTGCTGAGCAATCCGACCACCTACGTCGATAACCTGCTGGCGACCCAGCCGCCCGAGCAAGTCACGCCGCAGTTGCGCAAAAGCCTGATGGAACTGGCCACCACCCGTGCGGACCTGCTGGAGCGCCTCAATCGCGAACTGAGCGCGGTACTCAATGAATCCATCACCCTGCAACTGAACCAGAAGCAACTGCTCAGCACCGCGCAAAGCCTGCGGGCGACGCTCGATGAGCAGATGTTCTGGATTCCGAGCAACAAGCCGCTGGACCTGGAGTGGGTTCACAGCGTGCCGGATCGCCTGCAGCGGCAACTCGACTCACTGCCGGTACTTTCAAGCCTGAGCGAACTGACCGACGGCCTGACCCAGCGCCCGCTGCTGTTCCTGCCGCTCGCGCTGCTGATCGGTGCGCTGCTTTGGCGCCGCAAGAATCTGTACGCGCGACTGAACAAGGTTCACCAGGACATCGGTCACTTCAAACGCGATAGCCAGTGGCACACGCCGCAGGCCATCCTGATCAATATCCTGCTGGCGATGCCGGTTTCCCTGGGCCTCGCCTTGTGCGGGCTGGCCCTGCGAATCGACGCCCGTGGGCAGAACGCCAACATGGGCGCGGCGCTGCTGCAAATGGCCGGGGCCTGGCTGGTGTTCTACACCGCCTACCGGATCCTCGCGCCGGGTGGCGTGGCAGAACTGCATTTCCGCTGGGAAAAGCCCCAGGTGGAGTTCCTGCGCAGATGGATCCGCCGCCTCGGCATCGTGGTAATGGCACTGGTGACTGTTGTTGCCGTTGCCGAACTGCAACCGGCGGCGCTGGCCGATGACGTGATCGGCATGCCGGTGGTGCTCACCTGCTACGCCTTGATGACCTTGCTGCTCAGCCGCCTGCTCATCAGCAGCCCGACCCACGAGAACGCCTCGCTGTTCCGCAAGCTCGTGGGGATCCTGTTCACCGCCCTGCCCGTCGCGCTGTTCGTGGCGGTGTGCTTCGGCTACTACTACACGGCGCTGAAACTCAGCGACCGCCTGATCAACACCCTGTACCTGCTGATGTTCTGGCTGGTGATCGAAGCCACTTTCGTGCGCGGTCTCAGTGTGGCGGCCCGGCGCCTGGCCTACCAGCGCGCCCTGGCCAAGCGGCTGGCGGCGAAAGAGGCTGGCGATGGTGAAGTGGTGATCGAAGAACCGACCATGGACATCGAGAAGGTCAACGAACAGTCCCTGCGCTTGATCCGCCTGGCGCTGCTCGGCGGCTTCATGGCGGCACTCTATTGGGTCTGGGCCGACCTGATCACGGTGTTCTCGTACCTGGACAACATCACCCTCTACGAATACACCAGCGGTACCGGCGCCAACATGAGCATGGTGCCGATCAGCATCGGCGACATGCTCGGCGCGCTGATCATCATCGGCATCACCTTCGCCCTGGCGCGCAACCTGCCAGGCTTGCTGGAAGTGTTCGTGCTATCGAAGCTCAATCTTGCCCAGGGCAGCGCCTACGCGACCACCACGTTGCTGTCGTACGTAATCGCCGGCGTCGGTTTCGTCTCGACGCTGTCGACCCTCGGCGTAAGCTGGGACAAGCTGCAATGGCTGGTGGCGGCGCTGTCGGTCGGCCTCGGTTTCGGCATGCAGGAGATCTTCGCCAACTTCATTTCCGGCATCATGATCCTGTTCGAACGTCCGGTGCGGATCGGTGACACCATCACCATCGGCAACCTGTCGGGCACGGTGAGCAAGATTCGCATCCGCGCCACGACCATCACCGACTTCGACCGCAAGGACATCATTGTCCCGAACAAGACGTTCATTACCGGGCAACTGATCAACTGGTCGCTGACCGACACCATCACCCGGGTGACTCTCAAGCTTGGCGTGGACTATGGCTCTGACCTGGACCTGGTGAAGGAGCTGCTGCTCAAAGCCGCGCGCGACAACCCGCGCGTGTTGAAAGATCCGGAACCCCACGTGTACTTCCTCAACTTCGGCGAAAGTACCCTCGACCACGAGCTGCGCATGCACGTGCGCGACCTCGGCGACCGCAACCCGGTGCTTGATGAGGTCAACCGCTTCATCAACCGCGAGTTCAAGAAGCAGCACATCAACATCTCGTTCCGGCAAATGGAGGTTTACCTCAAGAACCTGCACGGCCAGGAATACAAGATGGTGCCAATCGAACCGGAAGCGAAAACCATCGTGCCACTGGTCGACGGCAAACCAGCGCAAGAACCGCCCGCCGCCAAACTCGACTAACCGGCCGTTCCCCAGCAGAATGCTCGGACATTCTGCTGGAGCTGGCCCTTGAAAGCCCTCGACGAACTCACTTTCGATAATCGCTTCGACCGCTTGGGCGATGCGTTTTCCGCCCATGTGCTGCCCGAGCCCATCGACAATCCGCGCCTGGTCGTGGCCAGCCCCGCCGCCATGGCGCTGCTCGATCTCGACCCGGCCGTGGCCGAAACCCCAGAGTTCGCCGAACTGTTCAGCGGCCACAAGCTCTGGGCCGATGCAATCCCAAGGGCGATGGTCTATTCCGGGCATCAGTTCGGTTCCTACAACCCGCAGTTGGGCGACGGTCGCGGCCTGTTGCTGGGCGAGGTTTACAACGCAGCTGGCGAGCACTGGGACCTGCACCTCAAGGGCGCCGGCCAGACGCCGTTTTCACGCATGGGCGACGGCCGCGCGGTACTGCGTTCATCGATCCGCGAATTCCTCGCTTCCGAAGCCCTGCACGCCTTGAACATCCCGACCACCCGCGCCCTGTGCGTGATCGGCTCCGACACCCCGGTGTGGCGCGAAAAGCAGGAGCGCGCGGCCATGGTCCTGCGCCTGGCACCAAGCCATGTGCGCTTTGGCCACTTCGAATATTTCTACTACACCAAACGTCCCGAGCAGCAGAAAGAGCTGGGTGACCACGTGCTGGCCATGCATTTCCCGCAGTGCCTGGAACAACCGGAACCGTACCTGGCGATGTTCCGTGAAGTGGTCGAGCGCAATGCCGAGCTGATTGCCAAGTGGCAGGCCTATGGTTTCTGTCACGGCGTGATGAACACCGACAACATGTCGATCCTCGGCATCACTTTCGACTTCGGCCCGTTCGCCTTCCTCGACGACTTCGACGCCAACTTCATCTGCAACCACTCCGACGACCAGGGCCGCTACTCCTTCAGCAACCAGGTGCCGATTGGCCAGTGGAACCTCAGCGCCCTGGCCCAGGCCCTGACGCCATTCATCAGCGTCGAAGCCCTGCGCGAAACCCTCGGCCTGTACCTGCCGCTGTTCCAGGCCCATTACCTGGACCTGATGCGCCGCCGCCTCGGCCTGACCACCGCGGAGGATGACGACCAGAAACTGCTGGAAAACCTGCTGCAACTGATGCAAAACAGCGGCGTCGACTACAGCCTGTTTTTCCGTCGCCTGGGTGAAGACGCACCTGAAGAGGCCATCACACGCTTGCGCGATGACTTCGTCGACCTCAAGGGTTTTGATGCCTGGGACGAACTCTACATCGCCAGGGTGGCCCGTGAAGGCACGCTTGATCAGGAGCAGCGCCGCCAGCGCATGCACGCGGTCAATCCGCTGTACATCCTGCGCAACTACCTGGCACAAAAGGCCATCGATGCGGCAGAGAGCGGCGACTACTCGGAGGTCCGCCGACTGCACACAGTGCTGAGCAATCCGTTCGAGGAACAAGCGGGGATGGAAAGCTACGCAGAGCGACCACCGGAATGGGGCAAGCATCTGGAGATCAGTTGTTCGTCGTGAGGCAGGTCAGATAAAGACTTCTACCGACACGCTGAAGCGCTCGGCCAACCAGCGGACTTGGCGCAGGTTGAGCTGACGCTTGCCACTCAGGATTTCGGACACGACCGACTGAGGACCAACGCCTGGCAGGTCGCTCTGGCTCAGGCCGTGTTCACGCATCAAGTAGCCAAGAATCTCGACCCCGCTAGGCTTTGGCATCGGGTGATGCTTATGGTCCCACTCCTCAATCCAGTCACCAATGATATCCACCAGGCTCATCAGCGGATGGGTCTCATCATCGCCGGTCATCTCGAGCAACTCGTCCAGAGCATGCGCCAGCAGGTCATAGTCATCTTCATTTTTCGGCTTTCGAAGCAGCGGTGAGACAAACTCCCAATGCTCGGCAGCTTTTTTGATCAGTACACTCATGCTTTTTCCTCCTTCCACTTGCCGCGTTCATATTCGCGATGATCCAGCACATGCTTGATATAAAGCTTTTGCGATCGATATCTGACAAAAGCTATCAACCGCAGCTTGTTGCCACCGATATCGAAAACATGAAGCTCACCTACCTTGTCGACAGCAGGGAATGTGGCTCTCATCGCCGCAAAATCCGACGGCTTGCTTCCTTTGGCTAATTGATACCAATGATCCAGCGCATTGGCTGCCATTGGCCATTTGGCCTTGGCTTCACGTACTCTTTTTCGGTGAGAACATGCATGCAACATCCTTATCGCATTTTGCGATGGGGAGTTAATCACAGATCAAAAATATCGCAAGTTGCGATAATCCGAAGTGGACCAGCGGTCTGGCCCGGCACGACTCAGCCTAGTTTTAACGCTGGACACTGCGCGATTGAAAACATGAGCAAACGTCTCCAACTAGGTGTTATCAGCTTCCCATTGGATATCACTCATGACCGACCCACTCCTCATCCCCTGCCCCCACTGCAACGGCCTCAACCGCATTCCCGCCGAGCGCCTCAACGACCATCCAAAATGCGGGCGCTGCAAGGCCGAAGTCCTGCTGAACAAGCCGTTTGAACTGAAGCAAGGCGACTACGCCAGCCAGATCAAGGGCGATCTGCCGCTGCTGGTGGACGTATGGGCGGACTGGTGCGGGCCGTGCAAGTCGTTTGCACCGGTGTTCGAGCAGGCCGCCGGGCAACTGGCGGGCAAGTGCCGACTGGCCAAGCTGGACAGCGAGGCGAACCAGCAGTTGTCGGCCCAATTGGGGATTCGCTCGATTCCGAGCCTGATACTGTTCAAGAACGGCCGGGAGATCGCCCGGCAGAGCGGGGCTTTCCCGTTACCGCAGTTGATGAGTTGGTTGCGTAGCCAGGGAATCTGAAGCCACCACCAATCAATGTGGGAGCGGGCTTGCTCCGGGCGGCGTTCCGACGAAGGCGTCGCGTCAGTCAACTTAGATGTTGAATGTAACGGCTTCTTCGCGAGCAAGCCCGCTCCCACATTTGTTTTGTGTTGTCAGCCCGGTTCAGGCGTTTTCCAGCAGGTTGTGCAACTCGACAAACTGCTGCGTCAGCTTGTGCCGTGGATCGAGATGGATCAGCGGCGTATTGGCCTGGTGGGATTCGCGCATGCGTACCGAGCTGGCCAGGTACACCGGCAACACCGGCAGGCCTTCGGCAATCAGTTCGTCGAGAATTTGCTGGGGCAGGCTGGCGCGGGCCTGGAATTGGTTGACGACGATGCCCTCGACTTCCAGACCTTCGTTATGGTCGTCCTTCAACTCTTCGATTTCCGCCATCAGTCCGTACAGTGCCTGGCGTGAAAAGCTGTCGCAATCGAAGGGAATCAACACACGATCGGCGGCAATCAATGCTGAAACCGCATAAAAATTCAGCGCTGGCGGGGTATCGAGGTAAATCCGGTCGTAGTCTTCGCTCAGCTCTTCAAGCAATTTACGCAGCTTGTTGATCTTGTGCTTGGCTTCAAGCTTTGGCTGCAAGTCCGCCAGTTCGGCGGTGGCGGTAATGACATGGAGGTTATCGAACGGGGTTTCGTAGATGTCGACCTGATTTTTCTTGGAGAACGGCCCGGAAGACAGCGTCTGCTTGAAGAAATCGGCGATGCCCATCGGGATGTCGCTACCAGTGAGCCCCGTCAGGTACTGAGTGGAGTTGGCCTGGGCGTCGAGGTCCACCAACAGGGTGCGAAAACCCTCGCTGGCACTGACCGCCGCCAGATTGCAGGCAATGCTGGATTTACCAACGCCACCTTTCTGATTGAACACCACGCGCCGCATGTCAAAACCTCCGTGTATCAAAGAATGACCGAGTGTAGTGGTCCACGGTGTTGCTTCGCTACCTCGCCGGCAAAGGGACTACACAGTCAGTTGCCTTCTCTTGCTTGAAAAGCCCTGAACACCCCGCTGGTTTGTCGCCGGAACCGACAGACGGGGAAATATTCTTGTGAATAATTACCAGTCGTCCAATTTTTTCGAGCCAGCCGCTTCATCTTGCTGAGCAAAATGTAACCAGCATTTGCTACACGTTCCCGGCACCGGGATAATGCGCGCCACTCGGCGCCAGACGCCACGCAGGGTGAGTCTCGGTTCTCGGCCACTCCCCCGCGTCAAGTAAGCCCGTGAGGGTGGGATGAATGTCTGTGATCAACTTCAACATCGCCCAATGGCGCGCCTGGGCCCCCGGGCTTGATAGCGTGAACGATTGGCAGGCCTGGAGCCGACAACCGGTCGTGCTGCCGGACAGCGATGCCGCTCCCGACGTTTCGTTCCTGCCAGCCATGCAGCGTCGGCGGCTCAGCCGCCTGGCACGAATGGCATTCAGTGTCGGCTGGCCATTGGCCGAAGGTCGGCAGGATCTGCCATTGGTCTTTGTTTCCCGTCATGGCGAAACGCCCCGCACCGTCGACATTCTCAGTGATCTGGCCGCCGATCAGCCGTTGTCGCCGACCCAGTTCAGCTTGTCCGTGCATAACGCCATTATTGGTTTGTGGTCGATCATGCGCGGTGAAACCAGCGAAATGACGGCCCTGGCTGCCGCAGGCGATGGCCTGGAACACGGCATGCTGGAAGCTGCCGCGCTACTGGCTGAAGGCGCTCACGCGGTATTGCTGGTGGTCACCGAAGAGCAGCCGCCCGAGGCTTACTCGACCTGGATCGACGACGTGCCTTTCCCCTATGCCGTCGGTCTGCTGATCACTCCCGGCACCGACTGGCGGTTGTCCCTGAACAGGCCCACGGATGCGTTGTCCAAACCCCGCTGGCCACACGCGCTGAATCTGTTGCGTACGTTGCTCGGCCAGCAAACCACCTGCCAACATGCCTGGAAAAATCGTGTATGGACCTGGCAACGCAACCCGTGACCGAGAAAAACCGCGACGCCTATTACTGGCGCTTGCTGGCCACCGCCGCGAGCTTTGCCCTGTTCGGGTTGGGCGGCCTGTGCCTGCGCCTGGTGATTTTCCCTGTGCTGAACTGCCTGCCGGGCGACGCCCGGACCCATCGACTGCGGGCCCGGCAGACGGTCAGCGGCTGCTTCTGGATTTTTGTGCGCTTCATGGCCCGCACCGGGGTGCTGACCTACACCATTGATGGCGCGGAAAAACTCGGTCGTCCCGGGCAAATGATCATTGCCAATCACCCGTCGCTGATCGATGTGGTGTTTCTGATCGGCCTGGTGCGTCACGCCAACTGCGTGGTCAAGCAAAGCCTCTGGGAAAACCCCTTTACCCGCGGACCGTTGCGCTGCACCCAATACATCAGCAACGACGGCAGCATGGACATGCTCGACGCCGCTGCCGACGCGCTGAAAGACGGCCAGACCCTGATCATTTTCCCCGAGGGTACGCGCACCCAGCCCGGCCAGGCGCCGGCCTTTCATCGGGGCGGTGCGGCAATCGCCCTGCGTGGTGCGAAAATCCTCACCCCGGTCATTATCAAGGTCAGCCCGACCACACTGACCAAGGCCGAGCCCTGGTATCGCATCCCCAAGCGGCGCGTGCACTTCAGTTTCCGGGTCGGTGCGGATATAGACCCGCAGACCTTCGCCGCGCAGGGGCCGGCTCCGCAAGCCTCGCGCAAGCTCAACGATTATCTACATTCTTACTTTATTAAGGAGCTCGCCGAAGATGAGCGATCTGCACCGTGATATCAAAATGCTTATCATCGACGCCCTTGGCCTGGAAGACATCAGTGCCGACGACATCGACAATGACCAGACCCTGTTCGGCGAAGGCCTGGGCCTGGACTCGGTAGACGCCCTGGAACTGGGCCTGGCCATCCAGAAAAAGTACGGCATCAAAATCGATGCCGATGCCAAGGACACCCGTAATCACTTCAGTAACGTGGCGAGCCTTGCGGCGTTCGTCACCGCAAAACAGGCAGCTTGAGACCGGACCATGCAAACTCGTGATGACATTTTCAACACCCTGCGCGATGCCCTGGTCGAGCTCTTCGAGCTGGACCCCGAGCGTGTGAGCCTGGAGTCCAACCTGTATCAGGACCTTGAAATCGACAGCATCGACGCAGTCGACCTGATTGATCACATCAAACGCCAGACCGGCAAGAAAATCGCCGCCGAAGAATTCAAATCGGTGCGTACCGTCAGTGACGTGGTCGAGGCGGTCTACCGTCTGGTTCAACCGGCCGCATGAGTCGAATGATCGGCCTGGGCCTGCTGCTGGCAGGCCTTTTGTATCCCTTTGCGGTGTATTTCGGCATGGAGCATTTCGCCCCCTGGCAGTTCGGCTTGCTGCTGGGCGGACTGTGGCTGGCCCGGGCGCTGACCGGCAAACGGCAGCCTGGCAGCCTGTGGATGGCGGTGGTGGCCATCGTGTTCTGTCTGTTGCTGGCACTGTTCGACAGCCCGGCGCTGTTGCGCTGGTATCCGGTGTTGATCAGCAGCTTCATGCTGGTGCTGTTCGGATCGAGCCTGACATTCGGCCCACCGATAGTCGAACGCCTGGCCCGGGTACGCGAACCGCAATTGCCGGCCGAGGGCATTCGCTATACCCGCCAGGTGACCGTCGCCTGGAGCGTCTTTTTTCTTTGCAACGGTTTGTGTGCCGCCGCCCTGACCCTCTGGGCGCCGCTGAGCTGGTGGACCTTGTACACCGGCCTGATTTCCTACGGCTTGATAGGCCTGATGTTTGCCATCGAATGGCTCATACGACAAAGGGTACGAGGCCGCCCATGAATTGGATAAAACTTGAGCACCTGCTGCTCAAGGCTCAGCCCGAGCGCGCCGTAACGACTGCTCCGGCACTGGATCACGCCCGACTGTGCGAACAGGCGCTGCGCCTGGCTGCCGGCTTGCAGGCCCGGGGGGTACGGCAGATGGCCGTGCACCTTGAGGATGCCGCCGACCTCGCGGTCGCGCTGATTGGCGCCTGGCGTGCCGGGGTCAGCGTGCTGCTGCCGTCCGACCTGCAAGCGCAGACCCGCCAACGCTGGTCAAGCGAAGTCGATCTGTGGCTGAGCGACCAGCCCGACGATGCGCACCTTGGCGATTTCCAGCAGCCGCCACTCGGTGCCGCCGCGCTGGACCTGGATAACTGCCGACTCAGCCTGTGCACCTCCGGCTCCAGCGGCGAACCCAAGCGCATCGAAAAGAACCTGCGCCAACTGGCCAATGAAGTCGAAGCCCTGGAACAGCTGTGGGGCGCCGACCTGGGCCCGGCGTGCATCATCGGCAGCGTCGCCACCCAGCACATCTACGGCCTGCTGTTTCGGGTGTTGTGGCCGCTGTGCGCCGGACGCCCGTTCGTACGTCGGCAGTTGGCCTTTCCGGAAGACCTGCAACGCGCCAGCCGCGAGCACCCGGCCTTCGCCTGGGTGGCCAGTCCGGCGCTGCTCAAGCGCATGGGCGACAACCTCGACTGGCCTGCCCTGAGCTGCGTACGTCGAGTGTTTTCCTCGGGCGGCGCATTGCCGGTCGAGGCCGCACAGGACCTGCATGAGCGCCTGGGGCAATGGCCAACGGAAATTTTCGGCAGTTCGGAAACCGGCGGCATCGCCTGGCGTCAGGGCGCTGAACTCTGGCGGCCGTTTGCGGGTGTCACGCTGACCCAAGACATTGATGACGCGCTGCTGATCGCTTCACCCTACTTGCCTGTCGGCCACGTCGAACACACTGCCGATTCAGCGCACATCGCCGTCGATGGTCGCTTCGAATTGCTTGGACGACTGGACCGGATCGTCAAACTGGAAGAAAAACGCATCTCGCTGCCGATGCTGGAACAAGCCCTGATGGCCCACGACTGGGTTGCTGAGGCGCGTCTGGGGGTCGTCCAGGAAAACCGCGCCTCGCTCGGCGTATTGCTGGTTCTGACTGAATCCGGCCTGCATGCCCTGCGCAATCAAGGCCGACGCACCGTCACCGAGCAATTGCGCCAACACCTGAGCCAACACTGCGAAGCCCTGGCCCTGCCAAGACGCTGGCGCCTGCTGCGCCAACTGCCGCTGAACACTCAGGGCAAACTGCCCCAGGCCGACGTCGATGCCCTGCTGCTGACACCCCGTCCCAAAGCCCCGGAGGTGCTGGAGCAAGTCGAAAGCAATGGCGAGTGGAGCCTGCAACTGGCCGTGCCACCGGACCTGGCCTATTTCAGCGGTCATTTCCCCAAGGCGCCGGTGTTGCCTGGCGTGGTGCAGGTGGACTGGGCGCTGAGCCTGGGCCGGCAACTGATGAACCTGCCGGAAAAATTCGCCGGCATGGAGGTCTTGAAATTCCAGCAACTGGTGCGCCCGGGCGATGAAATCCAGCTGCACCTGCGCTTCGACCCGGCACGCGGCAAATTGTATTTCGCCTATCGCAACGAAACCGCCACCTGCTCAAGCGGACGGATCTTGCTGGAGACGGCGCATGCATAACCTGTGGCAAACAGGCTTTTTGTGGCGAGGGAGCTTGCTCCCGTTCGAGTGCGAAGCGCTCGCCATTAAACCAGTGCACAAAGGTTTTGGGGCCGCTTCGCAGCCCAGCGGGAGCAAGCTCCCTCGCCACAAGGGTTTTGTGGAGGTTTCAGCGCATGCATAGTCCCTGCGCCATCGTCCCGGTGTACAACCACGAAGACGCGATCACCACGGTGGTCGACGCGTTGATCACCAGCCATCTGCCCTGCATTCTGGTGGACGACGCCAGCAGCCCGCGCTGTGCCCGGGTACTCGATCGCCTGGCTCAACGTGAAATGGTGTACCTGATCCGCCTGGCCGAAAACCAGGGCAAGGGTGGCGCGGTCATGACCGGCTTGCGTGAAGCTTCGCGCCTGGGCTTCAGCCATGCCTTGCAGGTGGATGCCGATGGCCAGCACGATTTGCAGGACATCAAACGCTTCATCGAACAATCACGCCGCCACCCACAGGCGGTGATTTGCGGCTATCCGCAATATGACGCCAGCGTGCCGAAAGGCCGTTTGTATGCACGCTACCTGACTCACGTCATGGTCTGGATCAACACCCTGTCGTTGCAGATTCGCGACTCCATGTGCGGCTTCCGGGTCTATCCGCTGCCCCCGGTGCTTGACCTGATCGAGTCAGCGAAAATCGGCAAGCGCATGGACTTCGACTCGGACATCCTCGTGCGCCTGGCCTGGCGCAATCAGCCGATGTCATGGCTGCAAACCAAAGTCCATTACCCGCTGGACGGCGTTTCGCATTTTCGTATGTTCCACGACAACGTGCTGATTTCCAGCATGCACACGCGGCTGTTCTTCGGCATGTTGCTGCGTGCGCCAGTGATCCTCTGGCGACGGTGGCGGGCATGAACGCAGATAAGCAGCACTGGGCCGACCGCGAAGAGCGCGGCAGTTTCTGGCTGATGAAACTCACCGCCTTCGGCGCCAAAGTGCTGGGCCGTCGAGTACTCAGTCCAGTGCTGTACGGCATCGTCCTGTACTTTTTCCTGTTCGGCCGCAGCGCCCGCCACAGTGCCTGGCAATACCAGCAACGCCTGGCCGACTGGAGCGGCCGCAACGAATTGCGCCCGAGCCATTGGCGGGTGTTCGGCCAGTTCATGGCTTTCGCCGATTCCATGCTCGACAAACTCGACGTGTGGAACGGCAAGCTGAGCATCGAACAAATCGAAATCATCGACCCGGCACTGCTGCGCGACCAGTTGCGCGGAGCCCGCGGGCAGATGCTGGTGGGCGCGCACCTGGGCAATCTGGAAGTCTGCCGCGCACTGGCGGAAATCGGCGAGAAAGTCACGATGAACGTGCTGGTGCACACCAAGCACGCCGAACAGTTCAACCGTTTACTGGGCGAAGCCGGCGCGACCAACCTGCGACTGATTCAGGTCAGCGAACTCGACCCCGGGGTCATGCTGCAACTGAGCGAACGCCTGGAGCGCGGCGAGTGGCTGGCGATTGCCGGTGATCGCGTGCCGCTGCATGGCGGGCGCAGCGTGACCGTGGACTTCCTCGGTCATCCGGCCAGGTTCCCCCAGGGCCCGTGGCTGCTGGCCGGCCTGCTCAAATGCCCGATCAACCTGCTGCTGTGCCTGAAAAAGCCCGACGGCGACTATCGACTGACCATTGAACCCTTCGCTGATGCAATCATCTGGAAGCGCAGCGACCGCGAACAGGTCATTCATCAGTGGGCGTCCCGCTACGCCGAACGCTTGGGTCACTATTGCCTTGAAGCGCCCCAACAATGGTTCAACTTTTACCCTTTCTGGAAGACCGATGACGACGCCAACGCTTGAGCCGGTAACCTTCGGCGAACGCCCTTTGCGCATTGAAGACGTGCTGGCCGTGACCAACCGCAAAGTGCCGACGCAGTTGCAAAGCGATCCCGCCTACCGCGAGCGCATCGCCAAGGGTGCGCGTTTTCTCGACTCTCTGCTGGACAAGGAAGGCGTGATCTACGGCGTGACCACCGGTTACGGTGACTCCTGCGTGGTCGCGGTGCCGCTGCATCACGTCGAGGCGCTGCCCCGTCATCTGTACACCTTCCACGGCTGCGGCCTGGGCAAACTGCTCGACGCCCAGGCCACCCGCGCGGTACTGGCGGCGCGTTTGCAGTCGTTGTGCCACGGTGTTTCCGGGGTGCGCGTAGAGCTGCTGGAGCGCCTGCAGGCGTTCCTCGAGCACGACATCCTGCCGCTGATTCCGGAGGAAGGTTCGGTGGGCGCCAGTGGTGACCTGACGCCGCTGTCGTACGTTGCCGCCACGCTGTCCGGCGAACGCGAAGTGATGTTCCGCGGCGAACGCCGGCAAGCCGCCGACGTGCATCGCGAACTTGGTTGGCAGCCACTGGTGTTGCGTCCCAAAGAAGCCCTGGCATTGATGAACGGCACCGCCGTGATGACCGGCCTGGCCTGCCTGGCTTATGCCCGCGCCGATTACCTGCTGCAACTGGCCACGCGCATCACCGCGCTGAACGTGGTCGCCCTGCAGGGCAACCCGGAGCACTTCGACGAGCGCCTGTTCGCGGCCAAGCCACATCCGGGGCAGATGCAGGTCGCCGCGTGGTTGCGCAAGGACCTGGCCATCGACGCGCCGACCGCGCCGCTGCATCGCCTGCAAGACCGCTATTCCCTGCGCTGCGCGCCCCATGTGCTGGGCGTGCTGGCCGACAGCCTGAACTGGCTGCGTTCGTTCATCGAAATCGAACTCAACAGCGCCAACGACAATCCGATCATCGACGCCGAAGCCGAACGCGTGCTGCACGGCGGGCACTTCTACGGCGGGCACATCGCCTTCGCCATGGACAGCCTGAAAAACCTCGTGGCCAACGTCGCCGACCTGCTGGATCGGCAACTCGCCCTGCTGGTGGATGAGCGCTATAACCATGGTTTGCCGAGCAACCTGTCCGGCGCCACGGCTGACCGCGCCATGCTCAATCACGGCTTCAAGGCGGTGCAGATCGGCACCAGTGCCTGGACCGCCGAAGCGCTGAAGAACACCATGCCGGCCAGCGTCTTCTCGCGCTCCACCGAATGCCACAACCAGGACAAGGTCAGCATGGGCACCATCGCCGCCCGGGATGCGATCCGCGTGCTGGAACTCACCGAACAGGTGGCGGCCGCTACGCTGCTGGCGGCCAACCAAGGCGTCTGGCTGCGTGGCCAGGCTGAAGATGCACGACCGCTGCCACCCGCTTTGGCCGCCATGCACGAAGAATTGGCCAAGGATTTCCCGCCGGTCATCGAAGACCGCGCGTTGGAAGGCGAATTGCGCCTGTGCCTGCAACGCATCGCCGAACAACACTGGAGGCTGCATGCGTAGCAAGGGATTCCTGCACACCGACACGGAAATCGTCGTCCCCTTCTTTGACGTCGACAGCATGCACGTGGTCTGGCACGGCCATTACGTCAAATACCTGGAAGTCGCCCGCTGCGCGCTGCTGGACAGGATCGGCCACAACTACACCGCGATGAGCGAGTCAGGCTACGCGTGGCCGGTCATCGACCTGCAATTGCGCTACGTGCGCGGCGCGGTGTTCGGCCAGACACTCAACGTGCGCGCCAACCTGGTGGAGTGGGAGAACCGCTTGAAGATCAACTACCTGATCAGCGATCTGCAAACCGGTGAACGCCTGACCCGGGCCATGTCGGTGCAAGTCGCCGTCGACCTCGCCAGCCGCGAGATGCAACTGACCTCGCCGAAAGTGTTCACCGACGCGGTTGAGAGGGCCCTGCCATGATGTCCCGTTCCCCTGTAGGAGCGGGCTTGCCCGCGATGGTCGTTAACGATGACACTGGGCACCTGACACCCCGCAGCGCCCTCAGGTTTTTCGCGAGCAAGCTCGCTCCTACAGTTTTCTGCGTGCTACTGGGCATTCCTGGACTGGCCCATGCCTTCGACCTGCAACAACTCAGTGATCAACTGGCCAAGCCCGAGGTGATCCACGGCAACTTCATCCAGGAAAAACACCTGCGTGCCCTGCCCCAGCCGCTGACCAGCAAGGGCACGTTCGTCCTGGCGAAGAACCACGGCCTGTTGTGGCTGTTGAAAACGCCCTTGCAACAGGACTACCGCATCAGCGCCAAAGGCATTGCCCGGCGTGACGGCAGTGTCTGGCAGATGCTGCCGGGCAAAAGCGCCGGTGCCGAGCAGAACCGTTTGTTCCTCGCCGTGCTGCAGGGCGACAGCAGTGGCCTGCAACGGGATTTCGAACTGTCCCTGAGCGGCGACGCACAGAACTGGAAGCTCACACTGGTGCCGCGCTCGATGCTGCTCAAGCAGGTGTTCAACCAGATCAACATTACCGGCGCAGAACTGGTGCACAGCATCGAACTGCTCGAAACCCAGGGCGACAGTACGTTATTGCGCATGCAGGACAGCACCAGCGCCCAACCATTGAGCGACGCGGAGCAGCATGACTTTGCCGAGTGAACGGTGGTTGCCACGGCTGTTCCTGATCCTGCTGCTGGCAGTACTGGCGCTCGCCGGCTGGCAATGGCGTGACGGCGCGCCACTGTCGGCGAACCTGATGGAACTGGTGCCCGGCACGGCGCCCGATGCCCTGGAACTGCGCGCCGAACAACGCATGCAAGAGCCGCTGAATCGCGAAATGCTGGTGCTGGTCGGTCATACCGATCGCCAGCAGGCCGTCGCCATGGCGCAGACACTCGGCGAGCAATGGCAGGCCAGCGGCTTGTTCGAAAAGGTCCAGTGGACCCTGCAAGCGGACTTGCCGGCACTGCGCACGCAGTTGCTGCAAGGTCGCCTGGCGATGCTCTCGGCGGCGGACCGGCAACTGCTGATCGAACACCCCGACACCTTCATCCAGCAACGGGTGCAGGCGTTGTTCGACCCGTTCAATGGTTACAGCCTGGTGCCGAGCCAGGACGACTGGCTGGGCCTGACCGGGCGTATCCAGAACAGCCAGCCACAACGCGGTTCCGTGCAACTGGACATCGGCAGCGGCGCTCTGGTCGCCGATGCCGATGGCAAGAGCTGGGTGCTGCTGCGCGCGCGCACCACCGGTAACGCCTTCGACATGAACCTGCCACTGCAGGTGGCCGACTTGCTCAAGCACAGCCGCAAAGAAGCCGCCCGGCATGAAGTGCAACTGCTCGCCGCCAGTGGCTTGCTGTACGCGGCCAACGGGCAACAGCAGGCCACCCGGGAAATGACCTGGGTCGGTGGTGGTGCCACCGTCGGGATTCTGTTGCTGCTGCTGTTGGCCTTCCGGCGCTGGCGCGTGTTGCTGGCCTTCGTGCCGGTGCTGGTCGGGATGCTCTTCGGCGCGGTGGCCTGCGTGGCGTTGTTCGGCCATATGCACGTGATGACGCTGGTGCTGGGCTCGAGCCTGATCGGTGTCGCGGTCGACTATCCGCTGCACTACCTGTCCAAGAGCTGGAGCCTCAAGCCCTGGCACAGCTGGCCCGCCCTGCGCCTGACCTTGCCCGGGTTGACCCTGAGCCTGATCACCAGCGGCATCGGTTACCTGGCCCTGGCCTGGACACCCTTCCCGGCGCTGACCCAGATTGCCGCGTTCTCTGCCGCCGGTTTGCTCGGTGCCTATCTGTCCGCCGTGTGCCTGCTGCCGGCCTTGCTCAAGGGGGTAGACCTGCGCCCGGCGCAATGGCCATTGCAGGTGTCCGAGTTTTTGCTGGGCTGCCGTGAAGCCCTGCTCAAGCAGCTGAAAACACCGGTCTTGCTGGCACTGCTGATCGCCTTTTGCGTGGGTGGCCTGTTGCAGCTGAACAGCAAGAACGACATTCGCCAGTGGATCAGCGCACCACAACAATTGACCGACGAAGCTCGCACCATTGCGCGGATCACCGGCTATCAACCCACCAGCCAGTTCTTCCTGATACGCGCCGACAATCAGCAGCAACTGCTCGAACGCCAGACCGCCCTGAGCGAACGACTGGATCAATTGATCGGCCTGGAAAAGCTCCAGGGTTATCTGTCGCTCAATCAGTTGGTCAGCCCGCCAAGCGAACAGCAGCAGGTGCGTGCAGCATTGAACAAACTGCCAACGTTCTGGCAACCCTTGCTCGACGTCGGCGTGCCGGCCGAGGCACTGCAAACAGAGCTGACGAAGCTACAGGCACTGCCTGTCGAGGACATCGATGCTGCGTTGGCCGGCCCGCTGGCAGAGCCCTACCGGCCCCTGTGGCTGGGGCCGACCGATGACGGCGTGGCGGCGATGGTCAGTCTGCAAGGCATCAACAACCCGGCCCTGCTGCGGCTCCAGGGCGAGGACTTACCCGGCGTGACACTGGTGGATCGACTGGGTGAATTGAACAACGTCTTCGCGGCTACCCAAATCAGTGCCGCCGAATTGAAGCTCGCCTCCTGCGTGCTGATCGTGCTGGTGCTGATCCTGCCGTTCGGCCTCGGCGGTGCGTTGCGTATCGTGTCCCTGCCGCTGCTGGCGGCATTGTGCAGCCTGGCCAGCCTCGGCTGGCTCGGGCAGCCGTTGACCCTGTTCAGTCTGTTCGGGCTGTTGCTGGTAACGGCGATCAGCGTCGATTATGCGATCCTGATGCGCGAACAGGTCGGTGGCGCGGCGGTGAGCCTGCTCGGCACCCTACTGGCGGCGTTGACCACCTGGCTGTCGTTCGGCCTGCTGGCGGTATCGAGTACCCCGGCGGTGAGCAACTTCGGACTGTCGGTGAGCCTGGGCCTGATCTTCAGCTTCCTGCTCGCGCCGTGGGCCGGTCGACAGGCACATGGCGCTACGGTCGTGGAGCGTGCTGCGTGATGGTGGTTCTGTTCTGGGCGATGGCGTTGGCGTTGTTCGCCGTGGCGACCCGTGTCGGCCGGCATTTCGGTCTGATTCCCATCGTCAGCCAGTTGCTGCTGGCGACCCTCGGCTTGCCGCTGCTGATGTATTTCTGGATCGAGCCGCAATGGCAATTGAGCGGTGCGCTGCTGGTGTCGCCGGGCTGGTTGAAGAACCTCTACAGCCTGAGCTTTGCCCTGTTGCTGGGCTACATCCTCAGCGATGTGATCGACCTGCACCTGGATCGCCAGAGCCTGAAGATCGCCCTGCCCAGCTTCTGCATTCCGTTTGCCTGCGGCCTGGCCACAGCCGTCTGGTTGTTGCCGGCGCAACCGTGGATCAGCTCGCTGGCCGTCGGCCTGTTGTTCGCCATCACCGCAATTCCGGTGCTGTACCTGTACCTGCGGCACATCGATTACCCACCCGCCGCCACCCGGCGCCTGGTGCAGACCGCGATCCTCATCGACCTCGCCTGCTGGACCCTCTTCGGCCTCGCCCAGGGCAGCCTGCACCTGAGCAGCCTGTTGCTGCCCCTGGCCGGCGCCTGCCTGCCGGTGCTGCTACGGCTGCTCGGTTTGCGCCAGACATGGCTTTACAGTCTGTGCTTTTTCGCCCTGCTGGTCGTGGCCGAGCACTACAAGCTCAATGCGCTGATTTTCGGCATCGGCTATGTGCTGATCATGGCCGCGCTGAAAGCACCCTTGGTCCTGCCGCTGCCGGCCATCTGGATGAGCCGTTTACAGACGTACATCGCCATCCCGCTGATCCTCACGTTCGGCATCGTGCAGATCAACGTGCACAGCGCGATCGACAGCCTCGGCTGGGTGCAACTGTTGGCCCTGCTGCTGTTGCCGATGCTGAGCAAACTGCTGGGTAACTGGCTCGGCCTCGGCTGGGCCGGTGCCTCGTTCACGGGCGCCAGTCGCTGGCGGGAAAGTGTGCTGCTGAACATCCGCGGCTTGAGCGAGATCGTTTTTCTCAACCTGCTGCTGCAACAGCAACTCATCAGCCCGCCGCTGTACTTTGCCCTGATGCTGATGGGCCTGATCGCTACACTGCTGCCAGCCCTGACCGGTATGCACCGAATCCCCCTGAAAACCGCTGTCCCGGCAAGGAGCCCTCATGCCAACCGTTGAAATGGAATGCCGCCAGGTCGTGGTCATCGGCGCCGGCCCTTCCGGTGCCATCGCCGCTGCGTTGCTCAAGCGCAAGGGGCACGATGTGCTGGTGATCGAGCGCCAGCATTTCCCACGGTTTTCCATCGGTGAGAGCCTGTTGGCACACTGCCTGGACTTCGTCGAAGAAGCGGGCATGCTCGACGCCGTCAACGCGGCGGGTTTCCAGCTGAAAACCGGTGCCGCGTTTGCCTGGGGCGAGCGCTACAGCGCGTTCGATTTCAGCGAGACGTTCAGCCACGGCAAATCGACGACCTTTCAGGTCCAGCGCGCCGATTTCGATAAGCTGCTGGCCGATCAGGCCGCGCTGCAAGGCGTGGAGATCCGCTATGGCGAAAGCATCGTCAGCGTCGACATTGCCCCGGAAAAACCGCAGCTTGGCGTGCGCCGCGAAGACGGCAGCGAGTACCGCATCGCAGCTGATTTCCTGCTCGATGCCAGTGGTTACGGCCGCGTGCTGCCGCGCTTGCTCGACCTCGAGGCGCCGTCGAACTTCCCGGTGCGCCAGGCGGTTTTCACTCACGTCGAGGACCGCATCGACCACCCTGCCTTCGACCGCAGCAAGATCCTCGTGACCACTCATCCGACCCTGCGCGACGTGTGGTTCTGGACCATCCCGTTCAGCAACGGGCGCTGCTCGGTCGGCGTGGTCGCCGCCGAGGAGCGTTTCGCCGGCCGCAGCGACAATCTGGACCAGTGCCTGCGCAGCTTCATTGCCGAGACGCCCAGCCTGGCCAGCGTGTTGCAAAATGCGCAGTGGGACACCGAGGCCCGGACCATCGGCGGTTACTCGGCCAACGTCAAAACCCTGCACGGTCCGGGCTTCGCGCTGCTAGGCAATGCCGCGGAATTCCTCGACCCGGTGTTCTCCTCCGGCGTGACCATCGCCATGCGGTCGGCGAGCATGGCCGCCGGGGTGTTGCACCGCCAGCTGCAAGGCGAAGCCGTCGACTGGCAGACCGAGTTCGCCGAACCGCTCAAGCGCGGCGTCGACACGTTCCGTTGCTACGTCGAAGGCTGGTACGCCGGGACCTTCCAGGATGTGATTTTCCATGAGGGCAGCTCAAAGGAAATTCGCGGGATGATCAGCTCCATCCTTGCCGGATATGCCTGGGACCCGCGCAACCCGTTCGTCAGCGAAGCCAGGCGCCGGTTGAAGGTGATATCGGAATTCTGTGCAAGGGAAGCCTCATGAACTACTTGAGCGACAACTACGTCGAAGAAACCCGTTTCGGGTTGTGGTTCCTGCGCAGCCGGATCTGGCAACACTATGTGCTGCGGTTGGCGATCGACGATTTGCGCGGCCTGTTCAGCGACTCGCCGCCCGCTGAGGCGGTACTGCTGGATGCCGGTTGTGGTCAGGGCAAGTCATTCGCACTGCTGCGCCAGGCCTTTGCGCCCGGTCGCCTGATTGGCCTCGATGCCGATCCCCACAGCCTGGAGCAGAGCCGCGCAGAAGCGGCCCGCCAGGGCATGGAAGTGGAGTTGCTCGGCGGCGACTGCGCCAGCCTCGACCTGCCGGACGCCAGTATCGACCTGCTGTTCTGTCACCAGACCTTCCATCACCTGGTGGAACAGCAACAGACACTGGCCGAGTTCTACCGTGTGCTCAAGCCCGGCGGTTATCTGCTGTTCGCCGAATCCACCGAGGCCTACATTGATACCTGGGTGATCCGCTGGCTGTTCCGCCACCCCATGCACGTGCAGAAAAGCGCGGCGCAGTATCTGCAAATGATTCGCCAGCAGGGTTTCGAATTTACCGCGCAAAACGTGTCTTATCCGTACCTGTGGTGGAGTCGCGCCAAGGATTTCGGCCTGCTCGAACACTTGGGTGTGTGCAAACCAAAACCCTTTGGCCAACGGGAAGAAACCCTGGTCAATGTGGTGGCGCGCAAACCTTTTGAAGGAACTGTGTGATGTTCATTGCCAGTCGCTTGAAACATCAAACCTGTGGGAGCGGGCTTGCTCGCGAAAGCGGTGGGTCAGTCAACATTGATGTCGAATGTATCGCCGCCATCGCGAGCAAGCTCGCTCCTACAGGGGTAGCGGGCATGCTGAAATTTCTGTTACTCGCCACAACCCTGCTCCTGAGCGCCTGCGCCGGTCGGGCCCCACTGCCCGAGAAAAATCCGGACCTGCCGTTGCCGCTGCAACTGCACATCCAGCTCCTGCAGCCCGACGACCGCCAGGACTGGGTACTGGTGATCCAGCGCGAGGAATCGGGGATTCGCTGGTCGATGATGGACCTGTTGGGCATTCCCCAGGCCCGGCAGAAATTGATCGACAAAACCTGGGAGTCCGATGGCTTCCTGCCGCCCAATCCGCGAGCCCGCGAGCTGTTCGCGGCGCTGCTGTTTGCGTTGACACCAAAAGATGAACTGGCGGCCAACTATCCCGACGCCTGGCAGCACGGCACACAACGATCCCTGCCCGAGCGCTGGGACATTCGCTACGCACAACCACATAATTTCGAATTGAAGTTTCCGAAAGGCCCGACTTATCAAGTCACCCCCCTCAGCGGTGAAGCGCCATGACGGCTTACCTCAATGCCCTCGGTTTGGTCTGCGCGCTGGGCCGCGACAAGCAGGAAGTTGCCCGCAACCTGTTTGCCGGCGACTGCTCCGGCATGCGCGACACCGCCGGATGGGTACCGGAACGCTCGTTGCCGGTCGGCGCGGTCCAGGGCACATTGGCAACCCTTCCAGCCGACATGTCGCGTCATCACAGTCGCAACAATCAGTTGTTGCTGGAAGCCACGCTGCAAATCCGCCCGGGCATCGACAGTGCAATCCAGACCTACGGCCGCGACCGCATCGGTGTGGTGCTGGGTACCAGCACCTCGGGTATCGACGAGGCCAGCCAGGGCCTGGCGCATTACCTGCGCGACAAGCAGTTCCCGCCTGAGTACGACTACCAGCAACAGGAACTCGGTGCGCCGGCAAACTTCCTCACCGAGTGGCTGCAATTGAGTGGGCCGGCCTATGTCATTTCCACGGCTTGCACCTCCAGTGCCCGAGCCCTGATCAGCGCCCAGCGCCTGTTGGACCTGGGCATTTGCGACGCGGTGCTGTGTGGCGGAGTCGATACCCTGTGCAAGCTGACCCTCAATGGTTTTTCGGCGCTGGAGGCCGTCTCGGAACAACGCTGTAATCCGTTTTCGGTGAACCGCAACGGCATCAACATTGGCGAAGCGGCGGTGCTGTTCCTGATGACCAGAGATGCCGGCGACAGCCCGCCGATTGCCTTACTCGGCAGTGGCGCCAGCTCCGATGCACATCACATTTCCGCCCCGGAGCCGACGGGTCGAGGCGCCCTGCAGGCGATGCGCAAAGCCTTGGGCCGCGCCAACCTGCAACCGGAACAGATCGCTTATCTGAACCTGCACGGCACCGCTACCCAACACAACGACGCCATGGAAAGCCACGCCGTGGCGACGCTGTTCCCGGCCGGCGTGTCCTGCTCCTCGAGCAAACCGATGACCGGCCACACCCTCGGCGCCGCCGGGGCGCTGGAAGCGGCGTTCTGCTGGTTGAGCCTGAGCCCGGACAATCGCGAGCATGCCTTGCCGCCGCACGTCTGGGACGAGCAGCCCGATCCCGAACTGCCGCCGCTGCAATGGGTGACCCCGGCCACGCGCCTGACGTCCATTGCACCCCGCTACCTGATGAGCAATTCCTTCGCCTTCGGTGGCAACAACGTCAGCCTGATTATCGGAGACGCCCCATGATTGACTGGCCGCTCGCCGAACTGCTGCCCCACGCTGGCGACATGATCCTTATCGATCAGATCCTGGCGTTCGATGAAGAGCAGATTTACACCCGCCTGACCGTCAAGCCCGATGGCCTGTTCAATCTCCCCGACGGCAGCCTGCCGGCCTGGGTCGGCATTGAACTGATGGCCCAGAGCGTGGCCGCCTTCGCCGGTTGCCATGCACGCCAGCGCGGCGATGCGGTGGAATTGGGTTTCCTGCTCGGCAGCCGCAAGTTCGAATGCAACGTCGAAAGTTTTCCGGCCGGTACCGAGCTGACCATCCACGGCATTCGCTCCCTGGAAGACGATAACGGCATGGGCGTGTTCGAATGCCACATCAACGCCCCCGGCATTCACGTTACCGCCCGTCTGAACGTGTATCGCCCACCCCAGGCCGCTCAATATCTCCATGAACCCGAAGGAGTCCAGTCATGACTGAATTCGTACTGGTCACCGGTTCCAGCCGTGGCATCGGCCGCGCCATCGCCTTGCGCCTGGCCCAGGCTGGGCACGACATCGTGCTGCATTGCCGCAACGGCCTGGCCGACGCCGAAGCCGTCAAGGCCGAAGTCGAGGCCTTGGGTCGTCGTGCGCGCGTCCTGCAGTTCGACGTGGCCGACCGCGCCCGCTGCAAGGAAATTCTCGAAGCCGACGTGGAAACCCACGGCGCCTATTACGGCGTGGTGCTCAATGCCGGGCTGACCCGCGACGGTGCTTTCCCGGCCTTGAGTGAAGACGATTGGGATGTGGTGATGCGCACCAACCTCGACGGTTTCTACAACGTGCTGCATCCGGTGATGATGCCGATGATCAGGCGCCGCGCCGCCGGGCGGATTGTTTGCATCACTTCGGTGTCAGGGCTGATCGGCAACCGTGGCCAGGTCAACTACAGCGCCTCCAAGGCCGGTTTGATCGGCGCGGCCAAGGCATTGGCGATCGAGCTCGGCAAGCGCAAAATCACCGTTAACTGTGTCGCACCCGGCCTGATCGACACAGCCATGCTCGACGAAAACGTGCCGGTGGAAGAACTGATGAAAATGATCCCCGCACAGCGCATGGGCACCCCTGAAGAGGTGGCCGGCGCGGTGAATTTCCTGATGTCGGCGGAAGCCTCGTACATCACCCGGCAGGTTCTGGCCGTCAACGGAGGCCTGTGCTGATGAAGCGCGTCGTCGTCACCGGCATGGCCGGCATCACCTCACTGGGCAGCGACTGGGACACCATCGCCGGCAACTTCGCGGCCAACCGCAGCGGCATCCGCCGGATGGACGAGTGGGATCGTTTTACCGAACTCAACACACGCCTGGCCGGCCCCATCGATGACTTCAAGGTGCCCAGCCACTGGACCCGCAAGCAACTGCGCAGCATGGGCCGGGTGTCACGGCTGGCCGTCGGAGCATCGGAGCTGGCACTGGCCGACGCCGGCCTGTTGGGCGACGAGACGATCAAGGACGGGCGCATGGGCGTCGCCTGCGGCTCGTCCACCGGCAGCACCGACGAGATCAAGGCATTCGGCAACATGCTGCTCAACTCGGTGGCCGAAGGCCTGAACGCCAACTCCTACGTGCGCATGATGCCGCACACCACGGCAGCCAATATCAGCATCTTCTTCGGCCTCACCGGCCGCCTGATCCCGACCTCCAGCGCCTGCACCAGTGGCAGCCAAGGCATCGGCTATGCCTACGAGGCCATCAAGTTCGGCCGCCTGCCGCTGATGCTCGCCGGCGGCGCCGAGGAACTGTGCCCGACTGAAGCCATGGTCTTCGACGCGCTCTACGCCACCAGCCTGAAAAACGACACCCCACAACGCAGCCCGCGCCCTTACGACACCGCACGCGACGGCCTGGTGATCGGCGAAGGCGGCGGCATGCTGGTGCTCGAAGAACTGGAACATGCGCTGGCGCGCGGCGCCCACATCCACGCCGAGATCGTCGGTTTTGGCAGCAACGCCGACGGCCAGCACACCACCCGTCCCGAACAAATCACCATGCGCCGAGCCATGGAACTGGCCCTGGAAGATGCCGGGCTGAAACCGTCGGACATCGGCTACGTCAACGGCCACGGCACCGCCACCGAACAGGGCGACATCGCCGAAACCCTGGCCACCAGCAGCCTGTTCGGCGAACACATGCCGATCAGTTCGCAGAAAAGCTTCCTCGGCCACACCCTCGGCGCCTGCGGTGCGCTGGAGTCCTGGTTCAGCATCGAAATGATGAACCGCGACCTCTACGCCCACACCTTCAACCTCGACGAAGTCGACCCGCATTGCGGCAAACTCGACTACCTGCGCGGCGAGTTTCGGCAGATGAGCAATCAGTATGTGATGAACAATAACTTTGCGTTTGGCGGGGTGAATACTTCGCTGATTTTCAAGCGCTGGTCTTGAGCCCCACGTAATAAATGTGGCGAGGGGGCTTGCCCCCGTTCGGCTGCGAAGCAGTCGTAAATTCGGCTTACGGGAGCTACCTGACGGATCGGATGCACTGGTTTTGGGGCCGCTTCGCAGCCCAACGGGGGCAAGCCCCCTCGCCACAGGAACACAGCTCAGCTTTCCTTCTGTAACTGTCCGGCTTTAGTGGTGTTGGCGCTCTGATTTACTAAGGTGGATCAAGGTTATCCAACACCCGATTCACCGCCAACTCCCCCAACATGATCGACTGCTGAATCCCCAGCAGGGTGTTGCTCTGCGACCCGTTCAAACTCCTCGCGAAATCGCTCGCCATGGCATTGGCTGATGCCAGCGAAACACAGGCGTATTCCAGCAGGGTGTGGTTGTCGATATCGGGGGCGATCAAGAAGATATTGCTGGGTTGGCGTGGAGTGTCCGGCGGATTTTTTGCTTTTTTGGTCATGATTCAGTGCCCAGAAAAGTGAAGCCGACACCGAGTCGCTACGAATCAGAAGGGTGGCAGCTGTACGCAGGTTAGCAGACCGGGCCACGATGAAACCGGCGCGCCCGAGGGCGCCCTGCGCACAGCTACCGTCAAGGGCAGGTATGGACATACCTGCCTATCAGGAGCGCAAATGCGCTTCATCGTGGACACGGGCTGCTAAACCCGATCACTGACCATCAGTGACACGAATCAAGTTAGCGATAGCCCTCAAAGCGCACAAGCCGGCGGATTCTGGAGTAGTTGTAGGCCCTGACGCAAGGCGCTGTAGCTGCCCGGCGCATGCTTCGGAAACGTCCCACAAACACCGCTGAAAAGATGATGGACCTGTAGGAGCCGGCTTGCTGGCGATAGCGGACTGACAGGCGACATCTATGTCGACAGATCCGCCGCCATCGCCAGCAAGCCGGCTCCTACAGAGTCACGATTGCAGTGGTTCAACCTTACTGGTCAACAACTCCACAAACGCCTTGGCCATCGCCGATTTCTGATCCTTGCGCTGCACCAGCCAAACCGCCGACACCGCCGCCGGATCGAGCAACGGTCGATAGACCACACCATCGATACGCATCCGCTGATAAGACGCCGGCATCACCGACACACCCAGCCCTGCCGCCACCAGCCCAATGATGGTCATCGCCTCTCCAGCCTCTTGTGCAAAATGCGGAGTGAAGCCGGCATCCCGCGCCAGGCTGAGCAACTGCGCATACAGGCCACTGCCATAGCTGCGCGGAAAAAACACAAAGGGCTCAAGCGCCAGGGCTGACAGGAACAAACCTTCCTCGCTGCCCTCTACCAACGGGTGCTTGGAGCTGAGTACCGCGACCAGCGGTTCGCGCATCAACTCGACCACGCTGAGGCATTCCGGTAGCCCGAGCGGGCGCATGATGCCGACTTCGATCGACTCGTCCACCAGCGCATCGGCCACCTGGGTGCTGCTCATTTCCCGCAGGTTCAGGTGCACCGCCGGGAAGCGCTGACGAAAAGAGAAAATCGCCTGGGGAATGGTCGAGTTGAAGGGTGCCGACGAGGTGAAGCCGATTTTCAGCTCACCCAACTCACCCAGTTGCGCCCGTCGCGCGACATCCGCCGCTTTGTCGACCTGCGCCAGCACCAGCCGCGCCTCTTGCAGAAACAGCCGGCCAGCCTCGCTCAGCTCGACCCGACGATTGGTACGCTCGAACAGGCGTGCGCCGACTTCCTGTTCCAGCGCCTGGATCTGCTGGCTCAGCGGTGGTTGCGAGATGCCCAGCACCTGTGCGGCGCGGCCGAAGTGCAGTTCTTCGGCGACGGCGATGAAGTAGCGCAGATGACGCAATTCCATGGAAACCCCATTAGGTCGTAAAAGCTATCAAACAGGTCGAACAATATATTGGATTGAATCATTAGCCAGCTATATGCTTTTTTCATTGCCTGACCGGCTGCGTCCTCCGAGGTCCCCCGTGAAAACTGCTGTCGCCCCACTCGCCCATGAAGTTTCACCTTCAGCGCCGGACGCTATCGCCGCTGAGCTGGCGGAGATCTACATCGAAAAAGGTACGCCGGCGTTCATGCGCACGGTGCTGGCGTTGTTCTGCGGCGGCTTCGCGACTTTCGCCCTGCTCTATTGCGTACAGCCGATGATGCCGCTGCTGTCCCACGAATATTCCATCAACGCGGCGCAAAGCAGCCTGATCCTGTCTATCGCCACCGGCATGCTTGCCATCGGCCTGCTGATCACCGGCCCGATTTCCGACCGTATCGGGCGTAAACCGGTGATGGTGGCCGCACTGTTCGCCGCTGCGCTGTGCACCATGGCCAGTGCGATGATGCCGAGCTGGCACGGTGTGCTGCTGATGCGTGCGCTGATTGGATTGTCGTTGAGCGGCCTGGCGGCGGTTGCGATGACTTACTTGAGCGAAGAGATCCACCCACAGCACATCGGCCTCGCCATGGGCTTGTACATCGGTGGCAACGCGATTGGCGGGATGAGCGGACGCTTGATCACCGGGGTATTGATCGACTTCGTCAGTTGGCACACGGCGATGCTGGTGATCGGTGGCCTGGCGCTGGTTGCAGCGGCGGTGTTCTGGAAAATCCTCCCGGAGTCGCGCAACTTCCGCGCCCGCTCGCTGCACCCGCGCAGCCTGCTCGACGGTTTCACCATGCACTTTCGCGACGCCGGCCTGCCGCTGTTGTTTCTCGAAGCCTTTGTGTTGATGGGCGCGTTCGTCACGCTGTTCAACTACATCGGCTATCGCCTGCTGGCCGCGCCGTACCACATGGAACAGGCCTTCGTCGGGTTGCTGTCGGTGGTGTACCTGTCGGGCATCTACAGCTCGGCGAAAATCGGCTCGCTGGCCGACAGACTCGGTCGCCGCAAAGTGCTCTGGAGCACCATCGCGCTGATGATCGCCGGCCTGGCCCTGACGATGTTCACACCGCTGCCGCTGGTGATCATCGGCATGCTGGTGTTCACCTTCGGCTTCTTCGGTGCCCATTCGGTGGCCAGCAGCTGGATCGGCCGCCGCGCCACCAAGGCCAAGGGGCAGGCGTCGTCGCTGTACCTGTTCAGCTATTACGCCGGTGGGAGCATCGCCGGAACGGCAGGTGGCGTGTTCTGGCACATGGGCGGGTGGAACGGGATCGGGCTGTTCATCGGCACGCTGCTGGTGATTGCGCTGCTGACGGCCTTGAAACTGGCGAAGTTGCCGTTGTTGCCTCAGCACACCTCGGCTACTTGAGCACCAGTCGCGCCTCCAGGGCATCGTCACGTTTTTCCAGGGTCAGCGATTGCAACGCGACACCGTCGCGCTCGATGCCGTCGAGCCACTGCATCAAGGGCTGCGCGTTACCACTGAGGGTCACGCGCAGCAGATCGGTTTCGCTCTCCATCTGACGGATCTCCAGCCCCACCGCCGCGGCGTTTTCGCTGATGCGCAGCGATAGCGGTTGAGCGCTGTCGACGGGGGCATGGCTGTGCGGTAACGCCTGCTGCAGTTGCGCGGCGAGCGCCATTTGCTGTTGATATTGTCGCTCGACTGTTTCCAGGCGCTGCCGGGTCGGTTGCCAGATCAGGCTGAAAGCCACAACCGTCAGCAAAAAGACGCCCAACACCCGTAACAGCCGCTGCTCTCGCGGGGAAATTCCAAGCCACATCTGTTTCATGCCTCGTCCTCCACGGTGAGGGTGGCGTACACTCGGTCAGCGGCTTTGTTCGCGCTGTCGAGCCGGATGGGCATACCTTGCTGTCGTCCTCGTTCGCGCAACTGCTCCAGCTCGGCAAAGCCGCTGGCGGTCAGCTGGATTTTCCAGCCTTCGCCTGCTCGAAACTCGATACGCTGGACCTCGACCGGACTGGCGCCAACCACCTGTTCAATCAACTGGACCAGTCCGGCAATCCGGGTATTTTGCGATTCGACAGGCCTGTTTTGCAGGGCCTTGAGTTGCGCAGCCATGTCGACGATGCGGCCCTGTTGCGGGTAAAGCGCCTTGAACCGCTGTTCATTCTGGGTGGCGAGGCGGTGAGCTTCGCTGTCGAGGAAGCGGATCCGCGTCTCGCTGGCCCCCCAGGTCAACAGCGCCAGCATCAACAGCGCCCACCCGCCGGCACGCCAGGGCAGACGTTTGCCGCGCGGGGCGAATGCGCCTTGCAGCAGGTTGATGGCCCGGGCTGGACGACCGCTCAGGCATTGGTCGATGACAGCGGGGGCCTCACGTTCGTCCAGCCATTGCATGTCCTTGGGTAAGGACGGGGCGAGCAGTGCCAGGTGTTGCTGCGACAGCGCCAGGCGCGCCGACAGACCGCCACCCAACAACCAACGACCGAACCACCAGGTACCGCAAGGCTGATCGCCGGACAACACATCGGCATCGACGAACGCCCCGCGCACCTCAACACCCGCCTCACGCAGCAAAGCGAGCACGGCGGCCAACCGTTCGCGATCAATGACCATGACCGGGTAGCAGCCGTCACGATCACGAGCGCCAACGCTCAAATGCACCCTCTCCAGCGCTTCACTCAGTTGATCTTCCACGGCGAAGGCGATGGCCTGGGCCTCGGGTCCGCGCCGCGCCGGCCATGGCTCGCTGCGAACCCAGGCGCACATTTCCATGGGCAGCAGCACATCGACTGCCTGCCCCTGCAATGCCGAAGCGGCCTGATTCAGGGGCATCGGCTGGCGTTGACCGGTTGGCGACCAGAGGACGCAGGGCCAAAGGCTCGATGGCGCATCCTGGCCCTCGGCGGTCAGGTAAAGCCAAGTGTTCATCGCGGTCTCTCGTGGGTACTCATGGGAAGAAAACGTCTCTGCAACATAGACAGCTGTTGAGTCTCGGGGTCGTGCCCGACATCCGTGGCCAGGTGCAGTGCGCGCCCGCCCCGGGTCACCTGCACGCTGATCCGATACCAGCGGCTATGGGTGCCAAGTCCGTGACTGCTCAAGCCCTGTCCGGAGAGCAACGGGTCCTGCGTAAACGCCTGGACGCTCGTCCAGGGCGTTGTTGTGGCCTGAAGCGCCAGCGCGTTGGCGGTCGCGGCGTCCACCTTGCCGAGCGTTCTCAACAGCAGCGCCGGTGCGGTGTTGATGTTCAAGGCGACGTCGGTGGGCAGCAGCGCCACCCAGGGTTCCAGCCGCTGCAACAGGTGAGCGTCAATGCCAGGTAGCAAGCGCAGCTGGCTCAGCTCCCGTAATGGCCCGACCTGACTCAGTTGCAGAGGAGGAAGTTCGAGCAGTTCAAGCAGACGCGCCCAACGGTTGAGGGTGACCTGATCCACCTGGCCCTGGCGTAACAACGCATTGAGATTGAAGCGCCCGGCGAGGTCATCGATATCGATGCGGATCTGCCCATCGTCAACCTCGAAATCAGGCGCCATGTCAGTCCAGCCTTGCAAGCGTTCGACGGGTTTTTTCGCGTCCTGCAACGCGTCGCGCAACAGCATCAACGCCCAGGTTTCCCCGCCCGATGCGAGTTGCCGCAACTGCAGTTGCTGCAACTGTTGCCCACTGCTTTGCAGCGACAGGTGGTGACTGCGCAACAGGCCACCGGTGATCAGCAACGCCAGGCTCAGAACCAGCAATACACTGATCAGCGCAATGCCGCGTTGCTGCCCGTTCATGGCAATGCACCCGGCATCGGCAACACCCGACGGATCGATTCGAAGCGCCCGACCGAGACGTGCACCTCCAGCGCCTGGGGCGCCTTCGCGTCCTGCCCGGCCGACCAATGAGCGACCCAGCCGGACTCGCTGTCGAACAGACGCCAGCTCAACTCGCGAACGCCTTCGAGCAGTTTTTGCCGTTGCACGAGTTCTGAGCCTTCCCCCTGGCTTTCACGCCACAGCACGCCACCGTCGAGTCGATACGTCAGGGCCTGGCGTTCACTGCGCGGTTGGTCCAGGGGATTGCGCCAGTGACTGCGCTGGAACTGCAAAAGCGGCGGTGCGAGCACCATTGGCTGGGTTGTGACATGCAGCAGATCCCGCTCGATCACCGCCACTGCTCGTTGCAGGCTCCTGAGTTCTCGCTCGTGGGCCGTCGCGCCCTGTTGCACCCGCACCACGCTATCGAACAAGCCCCAACTGGCCAGCCCCAGCACGGCGAAGATGGCCAGGGCGATGACCAGCTCCAGCAAGGTGAACCCGCGCTGCCTACTCATGGCCCGCGAGTATCCAGGCGCTGGCACGATGCAACGCATGCGCACTGTTCACAGGACTGACCTGAATCTCGACCTGGAGCAAACGCGGATCGCGGGTGGCGCTGATGTGCTGATCCAGCAGCCAGTCTCGCTGATCCATGGACACCACCCGTTGTTGCTGCCCGGTCGTCAGTCCGGGTTGCAGACGCAACTCGTTCAGCCGGTTGTCCGCCAGCCACGCCGCGAACAGCCGCGCCTCAACGGCGCCGCGCTGCTTCACCACGTATTGACTGGCTGAAAGCACGGCAGCCGCCAATGTTGCGAAGATCGCCAAGGCGACCATGATTTCCAGCAACGTGAAACCGCCCATGGACGACCAGGAGGGTCGGCTAACCATCGATCGCCACCTCGCCGAGGCCATCTCCGGACAGGCTTAGCCAGGTCCCATTGCTGGACTCAAACGTCAGGGTGAAGACACTGGTCTCGTCGTTGCTGAATATCAGTAATTGCGGCGGTCCTTCATCCGCGTCCAGGTCTACCGCATAGCCGTCATGCCGAAAACGCACCCGCACACTCAGGGGCCAGTCAGCAAGTTCCTTCACCGGCTCCCATCCATGAACACCCTTGCGCATCACCCGGTGGCCATCGGTACTCAGCCGCAAGCCGTACTCCTGGCCCTCGAATACCGCACGCTCGCGCAATTGATGGATCACCTGCACCATCGCCTCAGCCTCCTGCCTGACCTTGCGCGCGGGATTGCCCCCACCGGCGAAGGTCACCATGCCCAGCAAAAAGCCGACCATGACAATCACGATCATCAGCTCCAACAACGTGAATCCCCGGCAACGGTAGCCCACGGCTCAATGACCCCAATTACCGATTTCGGCGGCAAACCCCTCCCCACCCGCCACGCCATCGGCACCCAGGGAATACAGGTCGTAGGTACCATCGGCCGATCGCACACCCGGATTGATGTATTGATAAGGCGTGCTCCACGGGTCGACCGGCATGCTCTTGAGGTAACCCTGCGGGTTCCAGCCGCGTGCCGCGGGCAGTCCCGAGGGACGCTTGACCAACGCTTCCAGGCCTTGCTGGGTCGAAGGGTAATGGGTGTTGTCGAGGCGATACATTTCCAGGGCGGTAGCGATGGCCTGGATATCGATTCTGGCGGCGGTGACCTTGGCTTGATCAGGGCGGCTCATGAACTGCGGCACCACAATGGCCCCCAGCACGCCGATGATGACCACCACCACCATGATTTCGATCAGGGTAAAACCGCGTTGGCGCGACACCGCGCCCGTGGCGAGGGAGCTTGCTCCCGTTGGACGGCGTAGCCGTCCCATTTCGGGGCCGCTGCGCGCGCCTGCGGGAGCAAGCTCCCTCGCCACGCGTTCGTCTCGACGTTGTCTTGATGGGTCAGCTTGGCACTGGGAACGGAGGTTTTTGCGGACAGGTTGCATGGATCAATTCACCAATTGGTTGAGGCTGAGAATCGGGAGCAGGATGGCCATGACGATCAGCAGCACGACGCCGCCCATCAGCACCAGCATGGCCGGTTCGAATAGGCTCACCACCAGTGCAATGCGCGCGGCGAGGCTGCTTTCCTGTTGTTCGGCGGCCCGGGCCAGCATGCGGTCGAGTTCGCCAGCACGTTCACCGCTGGCGATCATGTGCAGCATCATCGGCGGGATGTCGCCGCTCTGTTCCAGACCACGGGTCAGCGTTGCGCCCTCGCGGACGGTACGAGCGACATCGACCATCCGCGCGCGGATGGTCAGGTTGCCGATGACCGCGGCGGCAATTTCCAGTGCGTCGACCAACGGCACGGCACTTTTACCGAGGATCGCCAGGGTGCTGGCAAACCGCGCAGCCTCCATGGCACGCAGCACTTCACCGATGACTGGCGCATTCAGCACCCAACGATGCCAGCGCAGGCGCCACTGCGGCTGATGCCAGCTCCAGCGCCACAGGCCGAACAGCGTGGCCAGCACGCTCATCAACAACAGGAAATGGTTACGCAGCCCGTTGCTCACGCCGATCAATGCCTGGGTCAGCCAGGGCAATGGCTGGCCGCTGTCGACGAAGATCTTCACCACATCCGGCACCACATAGCCGAGCAGAAAACCGACGATTGCCGTGCTGGCCAGCATCAGGATCAACGGGTACACCAGGGCCATCTGGATCTTTTGCCGCGAGGCCTGGCGGGCCTGTGTGTAGGCCGCCAATTGCTCCAGCACATGGCCCAAATGCCCCGAGCGTTCGCCGGCGGCCACGGTGGCACGGAACAACTCGGGGAAGGCCCTGGGAAATTGCCCCAGTGCCGAGGCCAGGGCCTGGCCTTCCATCACCCGGCTCCTGACTGCCGAGAGCAGGCCTGCGACCTTGCGTTTTGAGCTCTGTTTTGCCACCGCTTCGAGTGCTTCTTCCAGCGGCAACCCGGCCTGAACCAGCGTTGACAGTTGCAAGGTCAGTAGTGCCAGATCAGCCGCACTCAGACGCCCGGCACGGGGTTGTTTGCCCGAGCTGTTGCTGACTTTCACTTCGCTCAATGCTCGCGGCCACAGGCCACGTTCACGCAACAGTTGCCGCGCATGGCGGGGGCCATCGGCTTCCAGCCGCCCCTTGCAGGAACTGCCTTGGGCATCGTGGGCGCGATAATCGAAGGTCGGCACTGATCAGTCCTCCTGCGTCACACGGAGCAATTCGTCGAGGCTGGTCATACCGCCCAGCACCCGTTGACGCCCGTCGCGAAACAGACTGCGCGAAGCTTTGCGCGCCTCTTCAATCAGCAATTGTTCACTGGCGCCCTGATGGATCAGCGCCGAGACGCCGGGTGTCACGCTGATCAGTTCGTAAATGCCGATGCGCCCGCGATAGCCGTGCTGGCAGTGCTCACAGCCCGAGGCCTTGAACAGGGTGTGCGGCGTGGCGGTGTCGAGCCCCAGGCGCCGACAGGCCGCCGCATCAGCGATGTACGAAACCTTGCAATGAGGGCACAAGGTGCGCAGCAGGCGCTGGGCCAGGATGCCCACCAGCGAGGACGCCAACAGGTAGGCATCGACGCCCATGTCGACCAACCGCGTGACGGCGCCAACCGCACTGTTGGTGTGCAAGGTCGACAACACCAGATGCCCGGTCAAGGACGCCTGCACTGCGATCTCGGCGGTTTCGCGGTCGCGGATTTCACCGACCATCACCACGTCCGGGTCCTGACGCAAAATCGCCCGCAGGCCCCGGGCGAAGGTCATGTCGACTTTCGGATTGACCGGCATCTGGCCGACACCCGGCAGGTGATACTCAATCGGATCTTCGACCGTGAGAATGTTGCGGGTCTGGTCATTCAGACTGCTCAGCGCGGCGTACAGGCTGGTGGTCTTGCCGGAGCCGGTCGGCCCGGTCACCAACAGGATGCCGTGGGGCTTGTGCAACAACTGGCGCAAGGCCGCGAGGGTATCGTCCGGCATGCCCAGCCGATGCAGGTCGAGGCGCCCGGCCTGCTTGTCGAGCAGGCGCAACACCACCCGTTCACCGTGGGCCGAAGGCAGCGTCGAGACCCGCACATCGACTTCATGCCCGGCCAGGCGCAAGGCCATTCGCCCATCCTGGGGCACGCGCTTTTCCGCGATGTCCAGGCGCGCCATGACCTTGATCCGCGACACCAGCAGCGTCGCCAGCTCACGCTTGGGCCTGAGTATTTCTCGCAGTTGGCCATCCACCCGCATGCGCACCGACAGATACTGCTCGAAGGTTTCCAGGTGCACGTCCGAGGCGTGCTCGCGCACTGCTTCACCGAGCAGCGCGTTGATCAGGCGAATGATCGGAGCATCGCCCTGTTGCTCCAGCAGGTCGGCGGTTTGCGGCACCTGATCGACCAGGCTGAGCAAATCCAGTTCTTCGTCCAGTCCTTGGGCTACCTGCTCCACCGCGCTTTGCCCCTCGCGATAGGCTGCTGCCAGGCGCGAGGCGTATTCTTCGCCGTCGACGATGACAATCGGCAGCGTCGACCCGCACACCCGGTGCGCTTCCGCCAAGGCGGTGAGCGGCGCGTCGCTGCGCATGGCAAGGCGCAGCGACGCGCCGTCATGCTCCAGCAACACGCCAAAACGCCGGGCGAAGCCGAAGGGCAATTGCTCGCAGGGTTCGCTCATGGATTACTGCGCCTTGCTGCGCAAATCGAACACTGGCGCATCCGTGGCCGGTTCGAACAACCCGCGTGCCTCGGATGGCAGCAACAACGAGTTGTTTTCCCCCGCCCCTGATTTGCTCAAGTCACGCAGCGCGTTGTAACGCTGCTGGCTGACCTGGGACAGGTCTTCCTTGCTGCGCACGATGGTCGGCCGCAAGAACACCATCAGGTTGCTTTTGGTCTGGGTGTCACGGCTCCAGCGAAACATCGCGCCGAGGTAGGGAATGTCCCGCAACAGCGGCACGCCGCTTTTCTGGGTGCGCACGCTGTCCCTGATCAGGCCGCCGATCACGATGATTTCGCCATCGTCGGCGAGGATGGTGCTTTTGAGCGCTCGCTTGTTGGTGATCAGGTCCGAGGAATCAATGCCCGACACCGACGGTGCGATGTCCGACACTTCCTGCTCGACCTCCAGGCGCAACGTCGAGCCCTCGTTGATGTAAGGCTTGATCTTCAGGCTGATGCCGACGTCCTTGCGCTCGACGGTGGTAAACGGATTCTCCGCGCCGTTGCTGTTGGTGGCATAGGAGCCGGTCTTGAACGGCACGTTCTGGCCGACGATGATTTCGGCTTCCTGATTGTCCAGGGTCAACAGGCTCGGCGTGGACAGCAGGTTGCTGTGGGTGTTGCGGGCCAGGGCCGAAATCAGCGCACCGAAGCGGTCGCCGCCCAGCTGCAGGATCGCCCCTTCCGGCGCCGATCTTTTCTCGTCGAAGCTCAGCCCACCGACAATCGGAATATCGGTGCCGGGAAAGTTTATGAAGCCCTTGGCGTCACCCGTGTTGAGGTTCCACTGCACGCCGACGGCCTCGGCGATGTCGCCGGAAATTTCGACGATGGCGGCATGGATCAATACCTGGGCCCGTGGCTGGTCCAGCTGACGCACGATGCTTTCGATGGTGCGCACCTGCGCCGGCTCGGCGATCAGTATCAGCGCGTTCTGGCTTTCATCGGCCTTGATCATGAAGGTTGCACCGCCGGACGTGTCCTTGGCGCTGCCGACGGCGGATGTCTGCTTCCTGCCCTGCCCCATCGACTCCAGAATCTCGGCCAACTGCTTGGCATCGCTGTGACGCAGGCGAATCACCCGGGCATTGTCGAGCGTGGTGGTGGCCGGCGTATCGAGACCTCGGGCCAGTTCGATCAAGCGCTGGCGAACGACCGGCGGGCCAATGAAAATCAGGCGATTGGTCCGGGTGTCGGCCAATACCTGTATCGCTGACTCGGCATTGCGCTTGCCCATGGAGGCCTCGATCACCGGCGCGACATCGCGCGCCTGGGCATGCTTGAGCTCAACCACCGCAGGCGGGTTGCTCTGGCCCAAGTCCAGTTCACGGATCACCCGGGCGATACGTTTCACATTGGCGGCCGTATCGGTCAGCACCAAGGCGTTGGCCGACACCGAAGGACCGATATAACCATTGGCTGAGACCAGCGGCCGTACCAGCCCGGCAATGTCGGAAGCGCTGCTGGTATTCAGGCCTATGACTTCGGTTACGAACTGCGACGCCGTGGTGGTTTTTACCGTGCCCTGGCCGGCCCGTGTCTTGGCCTCGGCGACCGGGGTGATGAGAATCCGGTCGCCCTCATCGATCACCGTAAAGTGATGGGCGTCGAGTACCGAATAGAACAACCGGCGCACCCCTTCACGATCGAGGGCCTGCCGGGACATGACGGTGATTCGACCGGAGACTTTGGGGTCCAGCACCACCGTGGTCCCCAGAATGTCGGAGATCTCTTCGACGATGTCGCGCAGCTCTGCGTTGTTCATCGCCAGCTGCCATTTTTCTTCGGCGCGAAGCGTGCCCGAAAAGGCTGCTGCCGCCAAAACGGCAAGCACAAGTATGCAGCGCAACCGATGCGCGCCGACGAAGCTGGTCATGAAATTCTTCACTCTGGTTGCCCGGGGAGCGGGCGTAAAAAACGCGTGGTCGTGGAAACCGGCTGGGAGTCGACGGCTGATTCGAGTCCCTTCAGAAAACGTGCGCCTGGGGGTACGAGCGTCAGCAGCTCTTCTCGCCCCTTGTTCCACAGTGCAACCTGGTGGGTCTCGATACGACGCAGGACGCTGCCGCCAGGCAAGCGCTCACCCACCTGATAGAGACGAGCACCCTGTGCATTGGCCAGTAGTGCCTTGGATAAACCGCTGCTGACAAAGCTCGCTTGCAACGTCAGCGGCTCGGCGCTAGGCCGCGGTACGGCCTGCGTCGTCAGGCCGAACACGATGGCAATCGATGCGGTTTCGAGCGGTTCACGCGTGGGCACCGTCAACTGGGTTGCAATGTCGGGCGACGGTGACGCCATTTGCTCGCGAAAATCCCTTTCCTGCCATGCCAGAAACACCGCGCCGCCCACTGGCAAAACGAGCCAGCAAGCGCTGATCAGGCATGCCCGAAAGCGCTGTCCGGAGAAGCTCGGAACCTTCATTTTCAACTCGCTACTCAACAGAAGCACCTGGCTTCAGGCGACCTTTTCCAGGGCGTCTGAAGCCAGTTGCGAGGACTTACAACTTGTCCCACGCCATGTGCCAGTGAGAACCGGCACCCGGCTCATAATGGCTGGCGGAAGGGCTGTACTGCTTGCAGTAACCCGACTCAGGGAAAGGCTTGCATTCAAAGACTTCGTCGGTCTTCGGTTGCAACACCTTGGTGCCGGCGGTATAGCCGCTGATGCCTTCAGGGAACACGAAATCGTATTCGATGCCCGCGCCTTCACCGGTTATCTGGGTGGTCTGGGTGTCCTGACGGGTGGTGCGGCCATCCAGGGTGGTGCCGACCAAGGTCAGTGTGTGTGCGCCAGGATTGCTGCGCACATCCAGAGACAGCCAGGTGGAGCCACTGGCTACTTGTGCGGACGTGGCACCTACCGGTTTGTTGTTCTGATCGAGCAAGGTCGCTTCGACGTTCATCGGGCGGTTCGAAATCATGCCGAACTCGACCTTGGCCCGGCCTTTATCCAGAACGTATTCGGCTTGCTGCGAGGCCACCGCCATGCGCGCAGCGGCGTCTTCCATCATGCCCAGTTGCACTTCGTAGCGAACTACGCCGCTTTCTTTTTGCACGTAGAGGCGGTTGGTGCCCTTGACCGGGACAACATCGCCGCTCTCGTCACGGATACCGGCGCGAACCAGGGTGTGGGTCTGGTTGATTTTTTCGGCCAGCTTGAACGCCCAGTTTTGCGGTGTGCCTTCCTCAGCGGTATCGATATTGATGACTACGCTGTAGTCCGGACTCTCACCCTTGGCGGTAAACGCGCGGGCCTTGACCTTGTCACCCACCAGCAACGTGGTCGATGGCGCAATACTGCCTACCGGAGACCAACCGCCCGGCAGGTCCGGTTCGGCAAGGATGTTCACGTCTGCGACGTTGTAAAACGCGGCGTCGGTGTCGCCGACGGTCCAGATGGCCAGGATGACGTGCTGGCCGGACTTGTCAGACGGGAGGGTGCAGTTGTGCTTGGCACCCGACGTCGGCAACTGGTTGGCGCCATCGACGGTGCAGAACGGCGTGCTTTCGAAGGTGGCGCGCTTGAGCGACTCGTTCTGGTTCCAGCCGTCGCGAGTAATGAAATACTCGTGCTTGGTAGCCGGATGGACAGCGGTGTAACGCCATTCGAAATCGATGTTGCGATCCTTGATTTCCGTCAGGTGCCAGCGGGTGGCGGACTGTGCATCCATGGCGGAAAACAGCGCGTGACCGCCGCTGGCGATCTTGCCATCGACCGGGCCCTGCATGGGAGCACCGCCGACGCCGGCCGGAAAGCCCTTGAAGGTTTCACCGACGCTCTGCGGCTCGTACTGCGCGCCACCGCAGTTGGTGTTCAAGCCTTTCTGACAGGCCAGTGCGCGTGACGGCGGAACGTCCAGATAGCCATGGGCGGAAGCGGTTTGAGAGGCCAACATTGCCGATAACAGGATCATCGATGAAGTGCAGGCCGTTAATGCACTTCTCTTATGGAATGTAATTTTCATGATCTATTCCAGACTACTTATTGAAAACAAGGCGCCTTGCAGGCGGCGATGTTTGCTTCGTTATTGTTCAACGCTGCGCTGAACAGGGGTCTGGAACCTTACTGGGATGACCAAGAGTTCTATGTAGGAGTAATCATCGAACCAAGCGGGAAAAGTCTGCTCATTCGACTTTCCGACAAGAAAGGAAACGCTTTACTCGGGCAGTTTTCTGTCGGGCATAAAAAAGCCTGTCCGGCACAAGGCGGGACAGGCTTCTGGAAACGGCGCTGACCGTTACTCGTGATACTGCGCCGACAATTCATGCACTGCGCGCAGGAACGCACCGGCGTGTTCCGGGTCGACTTCCGGTGTGATGCCATGGCCGAGGTTGAACACATGGCCGCTGCCCTTACCGTAGCTGGCGAGGATGCGGCCGACTTCGGTGCGAATGGCTTCCGGCTTGGCGTAAAGCACTGTCGGGTCCATGTTGCCTTGCAGCGCGACCTTGTCGCCGACACGGGTGCGGGCGCTACCGATGTCGCAGGTCCAGTCCAGGCCCAGTGCATCAGCACCGGCGTCGGCGATGCTTTCCAGCCACAGGCCGCCGTTTTTGGTGAACAGGATCACCGGCACCTTGCGGCCTTCGTGTTCGCGGATCAGGCCGCTGACGATTTTCTTCATGTAGGCCAGGGAGAATTCCTGATAGGCCGCCGCCGAGAGGCTGCCGCCCCAGCTGTCGAAAATCTGTACCGCCTGCGCACCGGCCATGATCTGGCCGTTGAGGTAGCTCGTAACCGTCTGCGCGAGCTTGTCCAGCAGCAGGTGCAAGGCTTGCGGGTTGTCGTAGAGCATGGTCTTGGTCTTGCGGTAGTCCTTCGACGAGCCGCCTTCGACCATGTAGGTCGCCAGGGTCCATGGGCTGCCGGCAAAGCCGATCAGCGGCACCCGGCCGTTCAGCTCGCGACGGATAGTGCTGACCGCGTCCATCACGTAACCCAGGTCTTTCTGCGGGTCAGGAATCGGCAGGGCTTCGATATCAGCCAGGGTGCTGACGACTTTCCTGAAGCGTGGACCTTCGCCGGTCTCGAAGTACAAGCCTTGGCCCATGGCATCCGGGATGGTCAGGATGTCGGAGAAGAGGATCGCCGCGTCCAGTTGTGGATAGCGGTCGAGCGGTTGCATCGTGACTTCGCAAGCGAACGCCGGGTTCATGCACAGGCTCATGAAATCGCCGGCCTTGGCACGGCTGGCGCGGTATTCAGGCAGGTAGCGACCGGCCTGACGCATCATCCATACAGGAGTGACGTCAACGGGTTGCTTGAGCAGGGCGCGCAGGAAACGGTCGTTCTTCAGGGCAGTCATGTCGGCATCCGGAAAAAAAGTGCGGACATTTTCTCAGAGCCGGGCGCAAAAGGCACGGATGCAGGTCAGCCTTTTGTCTATCGGGTCAATTTGTCGCGGTGGAATATATCTTTGCAACACCACAAATCACTGTAGGAGCCGACTTGCTGGCGATGCAGACGACGCGGTGTATCAGGTACACCGCGTTATCGTTCATCGCCAGCAAGCCGGCTCCTACAGGGTCAGGCGTGGATTAGACGCCCAGATAATCCAGGATCCCTTCGGCGGCATTACGGCCTTCGAAGATCGCCGTCACCACAAGGTCCGAACCGCGCACCATGTCGCCACCGGCGAAGATTTTCGGGTTGCTGGTCTGGTGCTTGTATTGACCTTGCTCGGGCGCCACGACGCGGCCCTGGCTGTCGGTCTGGATCTCGAACTGCTCGAACCACGGCGCCGGGCTCGGACGGAAACCGAACGCGATGACCACGGCATCGGCCGGGATGATCTCTTCGGAACCCGGGATCGGCTCGGGGCTGCGACGGCCACGGGCATCCGGCTCGCCGAGACGGGTCTCGACCACCTTCACGCCTTCGACCTTGTCTTCACCAACGATGGCAATCGGCTGGCGGTTGTAGAGGAATTTCACGCCTTCTTCCTTGGCGTTCTTCACCTCTTTGCGCGAGCCAGGCATGTTCGCTTCGTCACGACGATAGGCGCAGGTCACCGACTTGGCGCCCTGGCGGATCGACGTACGGTTGCAGTCCATCGCCGTGTCGCCGCCGCCGAGAACCACGACCTTCTTGCCTTTCATGTCGACGAAATCTTCCGGCGACTTTTCAAAGCCCAGGTTGCGGTTGACGTTGGCGATCAGGAAGTCCAGCGCGTCGTACACGCCCGGCAGGTCTTCACCGGCAAAGCCGCCCTTCATGTAGGTGTAGGTGCCCATGCCCATGAATACCGCATCGTATTCTTCGAGCAGTTGCTCCATGGTCACGTCCGTGCCCACCTCGGTGTTGAGGCGGAACTCGATACCCATGCCAGTGAAGACTTCGCGGCGATTGCTCAGCACGGTCTTTTCCAGCTTGAACTCGGGGATACCGAAGGTCAGCAGGCCACCGATTTCCGGGTTCTTGTCGAACACTACCGGGGTCACGCCGCCGCGCACCAGCACGTCGGCACAGCCCAGACCCGCAGGCCCGGCACCGATGATCGCGACACGCTTGCCGGTCGGCTTGACCTTGGACATGTCCGGACGCCAGCCCATGGCGAACGCGGTGTCGGTGATGTACTTCTCCACCGAACCGATGGTCACCGCGCCGAAGCCGTCGTTGAGGGTGCAGGCACCCTCGCACAGACGGTCCTGCGGACACACCCGGCCGCAGACTTCCGGCAGGGTGTTGGTCTGGTGCGACAGCTCGGCGGCCTGGAGGATGTTGCCCTCGGCCACCAGCTTCAGCCAGTTGGGAATGAAGTTGTGCACCGGGCACTTCCATTCGCAATACGGGTTACCGCAACCCAGGCAACGGTGGGCCTGGTCGGCCGACTGCTGGGGTTTGAAGGGTTCGTAGATTTCCACGAACTCTTTCTTGCGTTGACGCAACAGTTTCTTCTTCGGATCCTTGCGCCCGACCTCGATGAACTGGAAGTCATTATTCAGACGTTCAGCCATTTTAAAACCTCATCAAACTCTTCAGGCGCATATCACTGCGGGTTGGCACGGGTGCTGGAAAGCAACGACTTCAGGTTGGCAGCCTTGGGCTTGACCAGCCAGAAACGACGCACGTAATCATCGAGGTTTTCGGCGAGCTCACGACCCCACTCGCTGTCGGTTTCCTCGACGTACTCGTTCAGCACGCGTTGCAAATGGCTACGGTAGGCTTCCATCGCCTCGCCGCTGATCCGCTGGATTTCCACCAGTTCGTGGTTGACCCGGTCAACGAAGCTGTTGTCCTGGTCGAGCACGTAGGCGAAACCGCCGGTCATGCCAGAGCCGAAGTTGTAACCGGTCTTGCCCAGGACGCAGACGAAACCACCGGTCATGTACTCGCAGCAGTGATCGCCAGTGCCTTCCACTACGGTGTGGGCACCGGAGTTACGCACGGCGAAACGCTCGCCAGCGGTACCCGCGGCGAACAGCTTGCCGCCGGTAGCGCCGTACAGGCAGGTGTTGCCGATGATGGCACTGTCCTGGGTACGGTAGACGCTGCCCTTCGGCGGAACGATCACCAGCTTGCCGCCGGTCATGCCCTTGCCGACGTAGTCGTTGGCGTCGCCTTCCAGGTACATGTTCAGGCCGCCGGCGTTCCACACGCCGAAGCTCTGCCCGGCCGTGCCTTTGAAGCGGAAGGTGATCGGTGCGTTGGCCATGCCCTGGTTGCCGTGCTTGCGCGCGATTTCGCCGGAGATCCGTGCGCCGATGGAACGGTCGCAGTTGCAGATTTCCAGGTCGAATTCGGCGCCGCTCAGGTCGTTGATTGCCGAGGTGGCCATGTCGACCATTTTCTCGGCCAGCAGGCCCTTGTCGAACGGCGGGTTGCGTTCCACGCCGCAGAACTGCGGTTTGTCCGCCGGCACATGGTCGCTGCCCAGCAACGGGGTCAGGTCCAGGTGATGCTGCTTGGCGGTCTGGCCTTCGAGGATTTCCAGCAGATCGGTGCGACCGATCAGCTCTTCGAGGGAGCGCACGCCCAGCTTGGCCAGCCACTCACGGGTTTCTTCGGCGACGTAGGTGAAGAAATTCACCACCATGTCGACGGTACCGATGTAGTGATCCTTGCGCAGCTTCTCGTTCTGGGTTGCAACGCCGGTGGCGCAGTTGTTCAGGTGGCAGATGCGCAGGTATTTACAGCCCAGGGCGATCATTGGCGCGGTGCCGAAGCCGAAGCTCTCAGCGCCGAGAATGGCTGCCTTGATCACATCGAGGCCGGTTTTCAGGCCGCCGTCGGTCTGAACCCGGACTTTGCCGCGCAGGTCGTTGCCGCGCAGGGTCTGGTGGGTTTCGGCCAGGCCGAGTTCCCACGGAGCGCCCGCGTATTTGATCGAGGTCAGCGGCGATGCACCGGTACCGCCGTCGTAGCCGGAGATGGTGATCAGGTCCGCGTAGGCCTTGGCCACACCGGCGGCGATGGTGCCGACGCCCGCTTCCGCTACCAGCTTCACCGAGACCAGTGCCTTCGGGTTGACTTGTTTCAGGTCGAAAATCAGCTGCGACAAGTCTTCGATCGAGTAGATGTCATGGTGCGGCGGCGGCGAAATCAGGGTCACGCCCGGCACTGCGTAACGCAGCTTGGCGATCAGACCGTTGACCTTGCCGCCTGGCAATTGACCGCCCTCGCCCGGCTTGGCGCCCTGGGCGACCTTGATCTGCAGCACTTCAGCGTTGACCAGGTATTCCGGGGTCACACCGAAACGACCGGTGGCGACTTGCTTGATTTTCGAGCTCTTGATGGTGCCGTAGCGTGCCGGGTCTTCGCCGCCTTCGCCGGAGTTGGAACGCGCACCCAGGCGGTTCATGGCTTCGGCCAGGGCTTCGTGAGCTTCCGGCGACAGGGCGCCCAGCGAGATACCGGCGGAGTCGAAGCGCTTGAGCACCGATTCCAGCGGTTCGATCTCGCTGATGTCCAATGGAGTGTCGAGTGTTTTGACTTTCAGCAGGTCGCGGATCATCGACACCGGGCGGTTATCCACCAGCGACGTGTATTCCTTGAACTTGCTGTAGTCGCCCTGCTGCACGGCGGCCTGCAGGGTGTTGACCACGTCCGGGTTGTAGGCGTGGTACTCGCCACCGTGGACGAACTTCAGCAGGCCACCCTGCTGGATCGGCTTGCGCGGGCTCCAGGCTTCGGTAGCGAGGGCTTTCTGCTCGGCTTCGATGTCGACGAAACGCGCACCCTTGATACGGCTTGGCACGCCACGGAAGCTCAGGTTGCAGACTTCCTCGGACAGGCCGATGGCCTCGAACAACTGCGCACCACGGTACGAAGTAATGGTCGAGATGCCCATCTTCGACAGGATCTTGAGCAAGCCCTTGGTGATGCCTTTACGGTAGTTCTTGAACACCTCGTAGAGGTCGCCCAAGACTTCACCGGTACGGATCAGGTCGCCCAGCACTTCGTAGGCCAGGAACGGATAAACGGCAGAGGCGCCGAAACCGATCAACACGGCGAAGTGATGCGGATCGCGAGCGGTCGCGGTTTCCACCAGGATGTTGGAATCGCAACGCAGGCCTTTTTCGGTCAGGCGATGGTGCACCGCGCCGGTAGCCAGGGAAGCGTGGATCGGCAGCTTGCCCGGAGCAATGTGACGGTCACTCAGCACGACCTGGGTACGACCGGCGCGCACGGCTTCTTCAGCCTGATCGGCGACGTTGCGGATTGCCGCTTCGAGGCCGACGCTTTCGTCGTAGTTGAGGTCGATGATCGCGCGTTCGAAGCCCGGGCGATCGAGGTTCATCAGCGAGCGCCACTTGGCCGGGGAAATGACCGGCGAGCTGAGGATCACGCGCGAAGCGTGTTCCGGCGACTCCTGGAAAATGTTGCGCTCGGCACCGAGGCAGATCTCCAGCGACATGACGATGGCTTCACGCAGCGGGTCGATCGGCGGGTTGGTGACCTGCGCGAACTGCTGGCGGAAATAGTCGTACGGCGTGCGCACGCGCTGGGACAGCACGGCCATCGGCGTATCGTCGCCCATCGAGCCCACGGCTTCGTAGCCTTGCTCGCCGAGTGGACGCAGCACCTGGTCGCGCTCTTCGAACGTGACCTGGTACATCTTCATGTATTGCTTGAGCTGATCGACGTCGTAGAACGCCGAACCGTGGTCGTTGTCTTCCATGGTCGCCTGGATGCGCAGGGCATTCTTGCGCAGCCATTGCTTGTACGGATGACGGGACTTCAGACGGTTGTCGATCGCATCGGTGTCGAGGATCTGACCGGTTTCGGTGTCCACGGCAAAGATCTGGCCAGGGCCCACACGGCCCTTGGCGATCACGTCTTCAGGCTGGTAGTTCCAGACACCGATTTCCGAAGCCAGGGTGATGAAACCGTTCTTGGTGGTGACCCAGCGCGCCGGACGCAGACCGTTCCGGTCGAGCAGGCACACCGCGTAGCGACCGTCGGTCATTACCACGCCGGCCGGGCCGTCCCACGGTTCCATGTGCATCGAGTTGTATTCGTAGAACGCACGCAGATCCGGGTCCATGGTCTCGACGTTCTGCCACGCAGGCGGAATGATCATCCGCACGCCACGGAACAGGTCGATGCCACCGGTGACCATCAGCTCAAGCATGTTGTCCATGCTCGAGGAGTCGGAACCGACGCGGTTGACCAGCGGGCCGAGTTCTTCCAGGTCCATCAGATCGTTGGTGAACTTGGTGCGACGGGCCACGGCCCAGTTGCGGTTGCCGGTGATGGTGTTGATCTCGCCGTTGTGCGCCAGGAAGCGGAACGGTTGGGCCAGCGGCCATTTCGGCAGGGTGTTGGTGGAGAAGCGCTGGTGGAACACGCAAATCGAGGTTTGCAGGCGCTCATCGCTCAGGTCCGGATAGAAGGCGGTCAAGTCCGCCGGCATCATCAGGCCTTTGTAAATAATGGTCTTGTGCGAAAAGCTGCAGACGTAGTGGTCGGTGTCAGCGGCGTTGGCCACGGACGAGCGACGACGGGAGGTGAACAGCTTGACGGCCATGTCCTGATCGCTCAGGCCTTCACCGCCGATGAACACCTGCTCGATCTGCGGCAGGCGCTCAAGGGCCAGGCGGCCGAGGACGCTGGTGTCGATCGGCACTTTGCGCCAGCCGACCAGCTGCAGGCCAGCGGCGAGGATCTCGCGGTTCATGTTCTCGCGAGCGGCTTCGGCTTTGACCGGGTCCTGGTTGAAGAAGACCATGCCCACGGCATATTGCTTGGGCAGTTCGACGCCGAAGGTTTCCTGGGCGATGGCTCGCAGGAACACGTCCGGCTTCTGAATCAGCAGACCGCAACCGTCACCGGTCTTGCCGTCGGCATTAATCCCACCGCGGTGGGTCATGCAGGTCAGGGCCTCGATGGCCGTTTGCAAAAGGGTATGACTGGGCTCGCCCTGCATATGGGCTATCAGGCCGAAACCGCAGTTATCCTTGAATTCATCTGGTTGGTACAGACCTGCTTTCATAGACACTTTCTCACCAGGCTGCCTCTTTTCGAGGCAAATTTCTTTTCAATTCAACCACTTGCATTCCGCGCCGAACGTACGCCGGCTTAGCGGGGGCAAAAGGGTGGTCATTGTACACAGCGACACAGAGGCTCACAAATTTGACGACGAAATGTCGCAAATTCATGTCGCATTTGTGAAAGGTTTAAAGCGATCTGCTGTGCTAGTCAAAACTTTTTTAATTTTGACCGCAACGACTCAAAGACTACTGTAACGCAGACACCACAAGGCACGCAGCCTGGAAGGCGGCGCGCACTCGTAGAAATTTTTGAGGTGCTTGGAGAGGCGGCCTGGGTAAGGCCGCCGAATCTTCAGCGAGTTGTTGCCAGTTCCTGTTGGACGCTGGCGACAGTGCGAGGCCAAGGTTTACCAGCCTGAACCTTCGCTGGCAAGGCCTTGATGGCAGAAACGGCTGCATCACGATTGGCGAAGTTGCCGTAGGTGATCACGTAGAGCGGCTTGCCGTTGAGGACTTTCTTGAAGTAACGGTACTCGCCGCCCTGCTCTTTGACGAAGCTTTGCGCGCTCGCCTCAGAACTGGTACCAAGGATCTGCACCACGTAGTTGCCCGGTGCCTGACCGGCGTACCAGGTACCACCGGCCGCTTTGGCCGCCGGGGCTGGTTTCTCGGCTGGCTTGGCTGGCGCAGCAACGACCGGCTTGGCTGGCGCTGGAGCAGGCTTGGCCACTGGAACCGGCGCTGGCTTGGCGGTAGCGACCTGAGTTGGCGCAGGCGTCGGCTTGGCCGCAGGTGTCGGCGCAGGGCCGGCAGGAACGCCCACAGGTGGCGCAGTGGTGGTCACCGTCGGCGGCGTAGCGCTGGAACCTTCAACCGGCACGCCATCATCGCCTTCGGTGATGCCGCCCGCGGCTTCAGCCAGTGGACCACGCATGACTGGTTGCGAGTTACCGACCAACGGCAATGGCATCGGCTGTGTATTGCCAGCGAATTCGACGGCTGGAGCACCGCCATTAGCTGTTGGCTGACCCTGACCAAGCGGCAGTTGCGCCTGTTCGTTGGCCGGTGCACCCGTGGTCGGTGCCTTGCTGCGACCCGGCATCAACCAGGCGGCAGCTACCGCGACCACGACCACGGCGGAAATCGCCAATACGTGTTTCTTCGGCATATTGAACCCCATTTTTGGACGCTTGACCGCTGAGCGGCTGGCGATCATGGCTTCGATCATTGCATCGCGGGCGACCTGATTGATGCTGCCAGGCCAACCTTCGGAGCTTTCGTGAATATCAGAGATCTGATCCGCGGTGAAAAGTTCGATACCGCGACCAGCGCCTTCGAGCCGCTGCTCCAGATATTCGCGGGTTTCTTCCTCGGTGTAGGGCTGCAGCTCGATGACATGGAAGCGCTCTTCCTCGAGATGCAAAGCCTCAAGCTGGGCAATCAGCGAGGTTTCACCGAACAGGAATACGTGCGGGCGACCTTCAGGCGCGCCGGCCCCCAGGATCATCAGCGCCTCGAGCGCGGACTCGTCGAGTTGCTCGGCGTCATCGACCAGCAGATAGACTTCCTGCCCGGTCAGGGCAAGCTGCACCACCTGGGCCAAAATGGCGTCGGCATCAGCCTGGGCGACGTTCAGCGCCTGGGCTACCTGACGCAGCACCCCGGCCGCATCGCCAGCGCCGCGGGCGGACACCACCACACTCTGTACCGACTGCTTGTTGGTACTGGCGACCAGGGCCTGGCGCAACAGGGTCTTGCCACTGCCCTCGGGACCCGTGACCACCAGCAGCAACTGGCTGTAACGGGCCAGGTGATGCAACTGCCCCAGCACGGGTTTGCGCTGGGCCGGAAAAAATTTGAAGCCAGGCACCCGTGGAGCAAAAGGGTCATGACTCAACTGGAAATGGCCGAGGAAAGCCTCGTCGGCATGCAAACTAGTCATCGCGTTCTTATTAACCTTTAAGCTGGGCCAGGGCGCGGTAGTCTGCCCCCAGCGTGGCCTGTAGAACCTCTTTCGGATAATCGTCGGTCACCACCGCTTCACCCATGCGGCGCAGCAGCACCAGGCGCAAACGACCGTCGATCACTTTTTTATCAATGGACATATGTTCGAGGAAATCGGCTTCTGTCATCTCTTCTGGCGGAATGACCGGCAGTCCCGCACGCTGGAACAGTCGAATGCCGCGATCGCGCTCTTGCTCGCTGATCCAGCCCAGTCGCGCGGACATTTCCAGCGCCATTACGGTGCCAGCAGCCACCGCTTCACCATGAAGCCACACACCATAGCCCATGTGGGTTTCGATGGCGTGGCCAAACGTGTGACCCAGGTTCAATGTGGCACGAACGCCCGTCTCTTTTTCATCGGCACCGACCACCGCCGCCTTGGCCGCGCAGGAACGCTCGATGGCGTAGGTCAGGGCTGGCTGGTCCAGACTGCGCAGGCGATCGACATTGTCTTCGAGCCAGGTCAGGAACGGCTCATCACAGATCAACCCGTACTTGATGACTTCAGCCAACCCGGCGGACAGTTCGCGCGCCGGCAGGGTATTGAGGCTGGCGGTATCGATCAGCACCACGTTCGGCTGATAGAAGGCGCCGACCATGTTCTTGCCCAGCGGATGGTTGATCCCGGTCTTGCCGCCCACCGAGGAGTCGACCTGCGACAGCAACGTGGTTGGAACCTGGATGAAATCGACGCCGCGCTGGTAGCAGGCAGCGGCGAAGCCGGCCATGTCACCGATCACACCGCCACCGAGGGCGATCACCGTGGTGCGGCGGTCATGCCGTGCAGTCAGCAGGCCGTCGAAAATCAGTTGCAGGGTTTCCCAGGTCTTGAAGGCTTCGCCGTCGGGCAGCACCACGGAAATCACCGAGAACTGCGCCAGGCTGCGGGTCAGACGCTCCAGATAGAGCGGCGCAACAGTCTCGTTGGAGATGATTGCTACCTGCCGTCCGCGAATGTGCGGGGCCAGCAGCTCAGGCTGATCCAACAAACCTTCGCCAATATGAATCGGGTAGCTGCGCTCGCCTAGATCGACCTTGAGTGTCTGCATGTGTCCCCACAGTGAAGATGAATCAGGCGTCCTGCCTTGAATTAACGAATGTCCACGGCCTCTGCTGGTGTGACGCCGTCCGGTAGCCATGCGCCACAACCTTGCGCGATCATGGCGGGACGCCGAGGATAGCGCATTTCGCCCGGCGCTTTAACGGGGTGGCAACTGCTGCAGGCGCTCTAGAATGTCGAGTACGACCATTCGCGGCGGCCGCTCATCGGTTTCGACCACCAGGTCGGCAATTTCCCGATAAAGCGGATCGCGGATCGCCAATAGATCCCGAAGGGTCTTGGCCGGATCGGCAGTACGCAGCAATGGCCGATTGCGGTCGCGGGCCGTGCGGCCGACCTGCTGCTCGACCGAGGCATGCAGATAAACCACTCGCCCACCGGCATGCAGTGCCCGACGATTGGCTTCGCGCATGACCGCGCCACCACCTGTCGCCAACACCACACCGTCGTAATCGCACAGCTCGGCAATCATTGCCTGCTCGCGATCACGAAAGCCCGGTTCGCCTTCTTTATCGAAGATCCATGGGATATTGGCGCCCGTGCGCAATTCAATTTCCTTATCGGAATCTTTGAATGGCAGGCGCAGCTCTTTGGCCAGCAACCGGCCGATGGTGCTTTTTCCAGCGCCCATCGGTCCAACAAGAATCAAATTTCGCACAGAATCAATGACTCACAGCAATCGCCTGATTGTTCATGATACGCGGAGTGAGGAACACCAGCAGCTCGGATTTTTTCTCCGAAACCACATCACGCCGGAAAAGGCGGCCAAGATACGGCACATCGCCAAGAAATGGCACCTTATCTACAACCTTGCTCTGGGTATTTGAGAAAACTCCGCCAATGACGATGGTCTCGCCATCGTTGACCAGGACCTTGGCGTTGACTTCGTTTTTCTTGATGGGTGGTACATCCTGGACCTTGTTCAGGTAGTCCGGTTCGTCCTTGGTCACCTTGACCTCCATGATGATCCGGTTGTCGGGCGTGATCTGCGGCGTCACCTCCAGCGACAGCGACGCCTCCTTGAACGACACCGAAGTCGCGCCACTGGAGCTGGCCTCCTGGTAGGGAATCTCGGTGCCCTTGAGGATTTTGGCGGTTTCCTTGTCGGACGTGACCACCTTGGGTTGCGAGACGACTTCCCCGTTGCCGGTTTTCTCCATGGCTGACAGCTCCAGGTCCAGCAAGACGTTATCGGTGATGAACGCGATGCCGATCCCCGAGGTGTTATTGACCGCGCCCATGTCGACGAACGGTGAGTTGGTACTGGTACTGCCGGGCGTGCCGATGGTCGACGAAGCATTGAGCCCGTTATTGACCCCGGAAGTGTTCCAGTTCCCCTTCCGTACCGAACCACCCCAACGCACCCCTAGGCTTTTGTCATAGTCGACGTTGGCTTCGACAATTCGCGCCTCGATCATGACCTGACGCACCGGAATATCCAGCTGCGTGACGATCCTGCGCAGCTCATCAAGCCGGTCCTGGGTCTGGTAGGCAATGATGTTGTTGGTGCGCTCATCGACGGTGATCGACCCCCGCTCGTCGGGTTTCGCTTCGGCACTGGTCACCGACTGGAAGAGCTTGGCAATGTCCGCCGCCTTGGCGTAATTGACCTGCAACAGCTCCCTGCGCAACGGAGCCAAATCGGCGATCTGCTTTTGTGATTCCAGTTCCTGACGCTCACGGGCAGCAATCTCATCGGCCGGCGCAACAAGCAGGACATTGCCGATCTTGCGCTTATCCAGCCCCTTGGTTTTAAGCACCAGATCCAGCGCCTGATCCCACGGCACGTTCTGCAAGCGCAGGGTAATTCCCCCCTGCACCGTATCGCTGGCCACCAGGTTGAGGTTGGTGAAATCGGCGATCAGTTGCAGCACCGAACGCACATCGATGTCCTGGAAGTTCAGCGAAAGCTTCTCGCCGCTATAGACCTGTTGCCCGGCATTGCGCTTTTGCAGGTCGTCGACCGTCGCCGGGCGTACGCTGACCGTGAGCTTGCTGTCAGTCTGATAGGTCGAATAATCGAACGCGCCACCGGGCTCGATGCTGATGATGGCTCGATCGCCGCTCGCGCTGGCATTGACGTACTGCACTGGCGTGGCGAAATCCTTCACATCCAGACGCACACGCAACGGCTCGGGCAATCGGGTCTTGGCAAACCCGACAAGGATCTTGCCGTCGCGCTTCTGGATGTCGGGCGCAATCGACGGATCCGACAAGTCGATCACCACATTGCCCTCGCCCTGTGTGCCTCGCTGAAAATCCACCCCCCGTATGGCCTTGCCCGGCGTTGCAGCGGCTCGTGCCGGAACCGGCATTGCCGTGGCCGACGGCTTGATACCCTGCCCGACAACCACCAGCAGATTGTTGCCTTCAATTCGTGAGTCGTAGGAGGCTGGCTGGCTCAGGTTGATGATCAATCGCGTACGGTCCCCGGCCTCCACCACCGTTGCACTGCGGGCATTTCCGCTGCCCAGATCGCGAGTCTTGCTGGCCAGCTGGCTGGCGACACCCGGCAAGTCCAGCGCAATCCGGGCCGGCGACTCCGTCATGTATCCGTGGGGTACCGGAGGCGGTTCATCGAACGACAACTTCAACTCGACACGGTCTCCCGGCAGCGCGGCGACATCCAGCGCCTTGAGATTGACCGCTTGTACCATCGGCGACAACATCGCTATCCATAGCGAAAGGCCGACGGTGGAGAAAATCCTGTTCATTTTTCGAGTTCCACTATGAGTGCTCTTTCAAAGGGATGGTCCGGGGGCGCTCCAACCACGCGCCCTGACCATCAGGGACAATTTCCACCACATCGACCTGCGAGCCACTGATCGCAACGATCCGTCCGTCGTTGCGCCCAAGGTAATCACCGACTTTCAGCCGGTGCACCCCGCCCGCCCCGCGCAGCAGGACATAGGAGCCCGCCGCATTGGAAAGGGTGCCGACCATTTCAAACTGCTCGATGTTGAAACCCTCGAGGTATTGCCTGACCCGATCAGGGTCGGGCTTGACGTTATGTGATCCCTTGCGTCGAGCCGCCAGGTCAGTGCTGATCTGCGGCGAAAACGGGCTGCGCAGATTCGCCGCGTTGTAGGTGAACGCCGGGTAAGACCGGATTACCGGCGTTGGTTCAATCCTGCCCGGCCCGCGCAGGCGCATTTCGCTCATGTACTCATCCAGATCGTCGTAGTCATCGCCTGCGCCACAACCGGACAGGGCAGACAGCAGCAGCACCGCCGAAAAACAACGTGCCAGGCTCATTGATGCTGCCCCTTGTCGCTGTAGCGGTAGGTCTTGGCGAGGATGCTCAAGCGCAGTTTTGGAGCACCCTGGGGGCTGACGGGGGCAAGGTCGAAATCGTGCAGGGTGACGATTCGCGGCAACCCGGCCACACCACTGACGAAGGTGGCCAGGTCGTGGTAATCGCCGCTGACCGTGATCTGGATCGGCAATTCGACGTAGAACGGTTGGGCAACCTCCGGCAGCAGCTTGATCTCTTCGAACTCAAGGCCGCTGGCCAGACCGGTACGGGTGATGTCTTCCAGCAAGCCGGGCACTTCGGTGTCGCCGGGCAGTTGCCGCAATAGCACGCCGAAGGCGTTCTCCATCTCCTTCAATTGCCGGGTGTAGAGATCCAGATTCGCCGCCATGCGGGCTTTGTCAGCGAACTGCTCCTTGAGCATCGACTCTTCCTCACGCTTGAGATCGAGCTGGCTCTGAAGGTCGCGCGTGGAAAAGTTGTAGCCCAGGACCAGCACCAGAAGCATGAGTAAACCAGCCACCAGAAACTTGATCGCCAGCGGCCAGGAACCCATGTTGCTGGTATCGAGCTCACTGATGTCGATCTTGCGCAGCCCTTCGAACCATTCGGATGGACTCATTGCCCCCCCTCCGGTGCCGGAGGCTGGGTCTGGCGAACGGTCAACTGGAAGACATTGGCCTGCGCCACCTGACCGGCAGCTGCGGCCTTGACTTCAGTCAGGCTCGGCGCATCGAACCAGTCTGATGCCTCGAGATTGCGCATCAACTCTGAAACACGATTGTTCGATTGCGCGGCGCCGGTGATGGACAAGGTCTTTGCGGTCATTTTCACTTCGGTGAAATACACGCCTTCGGGCAGGGCTCGCGCCAACTGGTCAAATATTCGCCCGCTGACTTGGCGATTGCCTTGCAGGTCCTGGATGATGCGCATGCGCTCGACCAGTTGCTGACGATGCGTCTTGAGGTCATTGATCTGTGTGATTCGCTCATCGACCACAGCGATTTGCTTGCCGATATAGTCGTTACGGGCGATTTGCCGGTCGATGACACCGCTGATGACCTGGTTGACAACCAGCACCACGCCGATCATGCCCACCGTTGCAGCCACCAGAACCAGCAGGAAGCGCTTGCGGCGGGCTTCACGCCGCTCTTCGCGCCAAGGTAGAAGGTTGATCCGGGCCATCAGTCAAAGCTCCTGAGGGCAAGACCACAGGCGATCATCAGCGCCGGGGCATCACTCGCCAGGGCAGCACCATTGACCTTGCTGCCCAGAGTCATGTCGCAGAAAGGATTCGCGACCTGGGTCGGCGTGCCCAATTGCCGCTCGATCAAACGGTCCAGTCCCGGGATCGCCGCGGTACCGCCGGCCAGCAGGATATGGTCGACGGCGCTGTACTGGCCGCTGGCAAAGAAGAACTGCAGCGAGCGCGACACCTGCTGCACCAGTGCCTCTTGAAATGGCTGCAAGACCTCACGGGCATAGTCATCAGGCAGGCCGCCCTTCCTTTGCACCAGACCCGCCTGCGCCAGTGTCAGGCCATAGCGACGCTGGATTTCCTCGGTCAGCTGCCGACCGCCGAACAGTTGTTCACGGGTGTAGATAATCCGCCCGCTGTGCAGCACGCTCAGGGTGGTCATGGTGGCGCCGATGTCCACCACGGCGACCGTCAAAGGCTCCCCGGAGACCGCGAGCCGAGTGGCCAGCAACCCGAATGAGCGCTCCAGCGCGTAGGCCTCGACATCGACCACGCGAGCGGTCAGCCCCGCCAGGGTCAGGGCGGCCTCGCGGACTTCGACGTTTTCCTTGCGACAAGCGGCGAGCAGCACGTTGACGCGTTCCGGGTTGCGCACGGAGGTGCCCAGGACTTCAAAGTCGATCGCGACTTCATCCAGGGGATAGGGAATGTATTGATCGGCCTCGATCTTCAGCTGGTTTTCCATCTCGTCTTCGCCAAGCCCGGCATCCATCTCGATGATCTTGGTGATCACCGCCGAGCCTGCCACGGCCACGGCCACGTTCTTGAGGCCGGTTCTGGCCCTGGCCAGCGCGCGCGAGAGGGCCAGCCCCACGCCTTCGAGTTCAGCGATATTCTTTTCGACCACCGCGCCGACGGGCAACGGCTCGACCGCATAAGCCTCGACCCGGTAGCGCTCACCCTGACGGCTCAATTCCAGAAGCTTCACCGAGGTGGAGCTGATATCGATTCCGAGGAGCGTACTGGTTTTTTTGTTGAAGAGTCCTGGCACTACCAATTCCCTATGACTTTCCGTGAGTTACGGACTGTGCAATGTCCATTGCGTTCAATCCGCCCGTCTTGACAGAAGCGTCGGCCACGCTCCCGATCAGAAAAATGCTTATAATGCCCAGCGTTTTTTTCCGCATTTGCTCAAGCGCGGGTCGTTCTCATTTAGCCTGAGCCCTGTAGCCCAATTCATTTTTGCCCTGGATATCCAAAAGCCTTGATTCGTCTGCTGAAATTTTTCGGTTGGTCCATCGTCGCGGTTTTCTGCGGACTCCTTCTGGGTCTGAGCGGGGCGTACCTCTACCTTAGTCCCGGGCTGCCGTCCGTGGAGGCGCTGAGAAGCATCCAGTTGCAGATCCCTTTGCGGGTCTACAGCAGCGATAACAAGTTGATCGCAGAATTCGGCGAAATGCGCCGCACACCGATCCGTTTCGCCGACATTCCCCCCAACTTCATCAATGCGTTACTAAGTGCTGAAGACGACAATTTCGCCAACCACTACGGCGTCGATCCGAGCAGCCTGATGCGTGCCGCGACCCAGCTGGTAAAAAGCGGACACATCCAGTCTGGCGGCAGCACGATCACCATGCAGGTGGCGAAGAACTTCTTCCTGAGCAGCGAACGCAGCTTTTCGCGCAAGACCACCGAGATCCTGCTGGCCCTGCAGATCGAACGGCAGCTGACCAAGGACGAGATCCTTGAGCTGTACGTCAACAAGATCTACCTGGGTAACCGCGCCTATGGCATCGAGGCGGCGGCGCAGGTCTATTACGGCAAGTCGATCCGCGATGTCAGCCTGGCGCAGATGGCGATGATTGCCGGCCTGCCCAAGGCGCCGTCACGCTTCAACCCGCTGGCCAACCCGGCACGCAGCAAGGAACGTCGCGACTGGATCCTGGGGCGCATGTACAAGCTCGGGAAAATCAGCGAGGCCGACTACAACGCCGCGATCAACGAGCCGCTGAACGCCAGCTATCACGTGCCGACTCCGGAAGTGAACGCCCCGTACATCGCCGAAATGGCCCGTGCCGAAATGGTCGGACGTTATGGCAGCGACGCCTATACCGAAGGCTTCCGCGTCACCACCACGGTGCCGAGCGACCTCCAGGAACTGGCCAACACCGCAGTCCACGAAGGCCTGATGACCTACGATCAGCGCCACGGCTATCGCGGGCCTGAGTCGCGCCTGCCGGGCAAGACTCGCGAAGCCTGGGCGATCGAGCTGACCAAGCAACGCACCATCAGCAGCCTGGAACCGGCCATCGTGACCCTGGTCGACAAGAGCGGCCTGCAAGTGCTGACCCGCACCGGCCAGGAACACGTGAGCTGGGACACCATGAAATGGGCCCGGCCGTTCCTGAATACCAACAGCATGGGCGCCAATCCGAAGCAACCCTCGGACGTGGCCCAGGTCGGCGATCTGATTCGCGTGCAGCGTCAGCCGGACAACTCGCTGAAGTTCAGCCAGATCCCGCAGGCCCAGGGCGCACTGGTGTCCCTGGACCCACAGAACGGCGCCATTCGTTCGCTGGTCGGCGGTTTCGCCTTCGAGCAGAGCAACTACAACCGCGCATTGCAGGCCAAGCGCCAGCCAGGCTCGAGCTTCAAACCGTTTGTCTACGCCGCCGCACTGGATAACGGCTACACCGCCTCCAGCCTGGTGAACGATGCACCGATCGTGTTCGTCGACGAGTACCTGGACAAGGTCTGGCGTCCGAAGAATGACACCAACACCTTCCTCGGTCCGATCCGCCTGCGTGAAGCACTGTACAAATCGCGCAACCTGGTATCGATCCGCTTGCTGCAGGCGATGGGCGTCGGCAAGACCATCGACTACATCACTCGCTTCGGCTTCAACAAGCAGGACCTGCCACCCAACCTGTCCCTGGCGCTGGGCACCGCGACCCTGACGCCAATGGAGATCGCCACCGGCTGGAGCACCTTCGCCAACGGCGGCTACAAGATCACCCCGTACATCATCGACAAGATCGAAAGCCGCAACGGCGACACGCTGTTCGTCGCCAACCCGCCGAGCGTGCCTCAGGGCGGCGCTGCCAGTGATGGCATTGCCGCGCCAACCGCCCCTCAGGCCTTCACGGTCAACGCTACACCGGGTGAAGTCCCAGGCACTGCGCCGACGCCACAAGCACCCGCCGTGGCCGAACGCATCGTTGACGGGCGCACCACGTACATCCTCAACAGCATGCTTGAGGACGTGATCAAGCTCGGCACCGGCCGTCGCGCACTGGCCCTCGGCCGCCCTGACATTGCCGGCAAGACCGGCACCACCAACGAATCCAAGGACGCCTGGTTCTCCGGCTACAACGCCGATTACGTGACCACCGTATGGACTGGCTTCGATCAACCGGAAAGCCTGGGCCGCAAGGAGTTCGGCGGTACCGTCGCGCTGCCGATCTGGATGAACTACATGGGCCCTGCGCTCAAAGGCAAACCGCCGCATACGCAGCCGGAGCCGGAAGGCATCCTCAGCCTGCGCGTCGACCCGGTCAGCGGCCGCGCAGCCACGCCGGGCACGCCAGGGGCCTACTTCGAGCTGTTCAAGGCCGAAGATACGCCACCGTCGGTCAACGAACTGGGCAACGGCAATGCGCCAGGCAGCCCTCTGCCAGCGGATGAAGCGGCGCCGATCGATTTGTTCTGATAGCAGCAAATTAAAATGCCCCGCCTTCGAAAGAAGTGCGGGGCTTTTTATTGCCTGAAGGTTTTGAGGTGGCTGATCCGGCCTCTTCGCGAGCAAGCCCGCTCCCACAGGGTAATGCGGTCAACTGTGGGAGCGGGCTTGCTCGCGAAGAGGCCCTGACAGCTGGCACAAAACCTTCAAACACAAAAAAGCCCCGACTCTCACAAGCCGGGGCTTTTCGTTGAAGCGCTACAACGGCTTAGCCGTTGAACACGTCATCCACGCTTTTCAGCGGGTAGTTCTTCGGATACGGCAGGGTCGCCACACCGGTCTCGATGGCGGCTTTGGCCACGGCATCGGAGATCAGGGTGATCAGACGGGCATCCATTGGCTTCGGAATGATGTACTCACGACCGAATTCCAGCTTGATGCCGCCATAGGCGTCGCACACTTCCTGAGGCACCGGCAGCTTGGCCAGTTCACGCAGGGCGTTGGCCGCAGCCACTTTCATTTCTTCGTTGATGCGCTTGGCGCGAACGTCCAGGGCACCACGGAAGATGAACGGGAAGCCCAGTACGTTGTTGACCTGGTTCGGGTAATCCGAACGGCCGGTGGCCATGATCACGTCGTTACGCGTGGCGTGCGCCAGTTCCGGGGAGATTTCCGGATCAGGGTTCGAGCACGCGAACACGATCGGGTTGGCCGCCATCGACAGCAGGCCTTCAGGGCTCAGCAGGTTCGGGCCGGACAGGCCTACGAACACGTCAGCGCCTTGCAGGGCGTCAGCCAGGGTGCGCTTGTCGGTCGCGTGAGCGAACACAGCCTTGTACTGGTTCAGATCGTCACGGCCGGAGTGGATCACGCCGGTACGGTCGACCATGTAGATGTTTTCGATGTTGGCGCCCATGCTCACCAGCAACTTCATGCAGGAGATAGCGGCAGCGCCGGCACCCAGGCAAACGATCTTGGCTTCCGCCAGGGTTTTGCCAGCGATTTCCAGGGCGTTGATCATGCCGGCGGCGGTCACGATAGCGGTGCCGTGCTGGTCGTCGTGGAATACCGGAATATCGCACTGCTCGATCAGAGCGCGTTCGATTTCAAAGCACTCTGGTGCCTTGATGTCTTCCAGGTTGATGCCACCGAAGGTGATGGAGATGCGCTTGACGGTGTCGATGAACGCCTGCGGGCTTTCGGAATCGACTTCGATGTCGAAAACGTCGATGCCGGCGAAGCGCTTGAACAGTACGCCTTTACCTTCCATCACTGGCTTGGAAGCCAATGGGCCGAGGTTACCCAGGCCGAGAATCGCGGTGCCATCGGAAATGACTGCAACCAGGTTGCCTTTGCCGGTGTATTTGTAGGCCAGCTCAGGATCGCGGGCGATTTCGCGTACTGGTTCGGCTACGCCGGGGCTGTAGGCCAGCGACAGGTCGCGGGCGGTAGCGGTGGCCTTGGTGAGCTCGACACTCAGCTTCCCTGGACGAGGATTGGCGTGATATTCGAGAGCGGCAGTTTTCAGATCAGACATTTTGGCATTCCGCTTTTACTGTTGGACAGACTGGTCAGCGAGGATACGCGCCTCGCAAAGTCCCCACAAGACTGGCTGGTCACCCCTGTCAAGCGCCCGGCCTTACGACTTTGGGCCAAGAGCCGCGGAACACAAGGGATAGACTGTTCACAATCGACAGAAAAAATGTCTACAATTTTTTATCGCTGCGCTGCTTGAAGCATCGCCGGGTCGGTCAAGGGCAACATCCAACGTGCCTGGCCATTCTTGAGTCCGCCCTTGCGCGAACGATCCAACACCCAGCCACGCGCCTCGACCTGCTTGCCCTTGAGGCCTTCCAGCGAATTCACATCGAAACGCGTCAACAGATTGGGTGCAACACGCAATACAACCGAATCCTCTAACTCGATCCAAACCCCACCGCGATTGCGCTGCACCTTGCTCACACGACCGCTGAGCACAGCAAAACCTGAAGCGGAGATCTGCTCCGCTTTCAGTACAGGTGACTGCCGCCACAACCCCAGGCCAGCCTGGCGCGCACTGAGCTCAGCCGCTTGCTGACAGGCGACCAGATCGACATTCGGCGCCACGGCCACCAGAAAACCCAGGCCTTCGGCGAGCATTTGCGCTTCGAGGTTGGCGCCATCGGCACCGTAGACATGGGCCAGGGTGCGGCCGTAATGGTCTTTGCTTTCTTTGCCCGGCAGCAGGCCAACCTGACCGTCGCTCGCCGCCACCAGGGCTTCAAGGCGCTTGCGTGCGGCCACGGCAAACGGTTCGTCGGAACGGCCCTTCTTGCCCAGCTCTGGCGTATTCAAGCCGATCATGCGCACGTTGCGACCATCGCTCAGGCGCAGGGTGTCGCCATCCACCACCCGCTGCACCGCGACGGGCGTCAGGCCGCTTGGCGTCGGGCAAAAGGCCTGCGCGCCAGACAGCCAAATCGCGGACACAAAAAAGGCGCCCGCGAGGGACGCCTTTTTCATCAGCATGGAAAAACCGTAGCGGCTTCCCAAGTTGATCGGCCTTAGGCCTTTTTCGCGCCGAAAGCACCGAAACGGTCGGCGAACTTCTGTACGCGACCACCGGTGTCCAGAGTCTTCTGCTTACCGGTGTAGAACGGGTGGCATTCGTTGCAAACGTCGATCGCCATGGCTTTGCCGAAGGTCGAACGGGTTTCGAACTTGTTGCCGCAGCTGCAGGTAACAGCAACTGCTGGGTATTCTGGATGGATATCAGCTTTCATGGTGTTTTCCTCGGGCTAGCGTGCCGCCACCCAACACTATTGTTGAATACCGCACGTAATTAGGCCGCGGATTCTACCAGACAATCCCATTCACGCAAGCTGTCGCTTCTACCGACCGTCTGCTAGGCTCCCGGCCTCAAACGCATTCCAATGTGGGAGCGGGCTTGCTCGCGAAAGCGGCGTGTCAGGCGACTTAAATGTTGACTGACACGC